>JBOGTX010000064.1:0-8048 GCA_050695695.1 Chloroflexota bacterium | reverse complement strand
GGCCAGTACTGTCTACTGGATGAAAAGGATCTCGGCATGGCAACAATTCGTCGTCTCGCCGTCGCCAGTGCGCTGGCGACGTTCCTGTTCGTCGTCGTCACTGGAATCGTTCGCGTCACCGGGTCAGGGCTCGCTTGCCCGGACTGGCCCCTATGCTCCGGTCCGTCCGGTTCGCCATGGTTCATGGCCTCGTGGGTCATCGAGGGCGCCAACCACGTCGTCGCCACCGTCACCGTGGTGCTCGTCGCCGTGACCGCGCTGTACGCCTGGACGCGACATCGGGAGCGGCGGTGGATCCTCGTCCCTAGCGTGCTGGCGCTTGGTTTGCTGGCCGCGCAGCTCCTCCTCGACGCGTTCCCCGCGTCGCTCGGCACCCTGCCCGGGATGGCGAGCGCGCGGGTCGATCTCGCGCTTCTGCTCTTCGCGGCGATCACGGTTGCCGCCGCCGGAGCTCGCTGGTCGTCCGACCCGGGCCGTCGCTTCGCGGTCGACTTCTACGCCGGCCTCGCCCTGGCGACGGCGCTCCTGACCTACGTGTTACTGGCCGTGGGCGCGTACGTCACCGAGACCAGCGCCGCCCTCGCCTGTGGCAACTGGCCGTTCTGCGGTGACGGGTTCCAGCCGCCGGCCGACGTACCATCGACCGTGAACCTGCTTCATCGTGTCATCGCCGGGCTCGTGACCTTCTTTTTTTTGGTGCTCCTGGCGCGCTCGCGCGCGGCACGTCCGGCCGAGAAGGGGCTTCGTGGTCCGCTCGTCGCCGGCCTCGTCCTGATTCTCGCCCAGATCACGATCGGAGCCGGCGTCGTCCTCTGGCAGGCCCCGCCGATCGCCGCGATCCTGCACCTGGCGGTTGGTTGCCTCTTCTGGTGCGATCTGATCGCCGTCACCTTGCTGTGTTGTTTGCCGCGCGTGGACGCGCGCCAGCCGGTCGTCAACCACCAGTTGAAAGAGTCCGTGCTCGCCTACCTGAACCTCACCAAGCCGCGGATCATCGTCCTCCTCTTGATCACGACCCTGGGCGGCATGGTGATCGCCGCGCGCGGGCTGCCGTCGCTCGGGCTGATCGCGGCGACCATCGCTGGAGGAGCGCTCGCCGCGGGCAGCGCCAACGCGATCAACTGCTACATCGATCGAGACATCGACCAATTGATGCGACGCACCCGGAGGCGCTCGCTGCCGCGCGGCAGCGTGTCGCCGGAGAATGCGCTGTTGTTCGGTCTGACGATCGGAGGGATCTCGTTCGCGGTTTTGACGGTCTACGCCAATCTCTTGAGCGCGTTTCTGGCCCTGGCCGGCCTTCTCTTCTACGTTCTGGTGTACACCGGCGTCCTCAAGCGTTCGACGCCCCAGAACATCGTGATCGGTGGGGCCGCGGGCGCGCTACCGCCGATGGTCGGCTGGGCGGCGGTCACCGGGCGCGTCGATCTGTTGGCGGTGTACATGTTCGCGGTCATTTTCTTTTGGACGCCACCGCACTTCTGGGCCCTGTCGCTGCTGACGTCCGAAGATTACGCGCGCGCGAACGTCCCGATGCTCCCATTGATCGTCGGCGAAGGCGAGACGCGTCGGCAGATCTTTCTCTATTCGATCCTGCTAGTGGCCGTCACCATGCTCATGGTCAGCGGGCGTTCTCTCGGATTCGTCTACCTGATCGCGGCGCTCGCGCTCGGTGGCGGATTGATCTATTACGCCGCGCGGCTGCTTCGCGACGGCTCCCACGTCCGCGCTCGCCAACTCTTCAGCTACACGAACATGTACCTCGCCCTGATCTTCCTCGCGATGGCCATCGATCGCGTCGTGCCATTGTCTCTGTAGCTAAATAGAGCAATGCCACGGTGAAAACTGCCTGGATTGGCCCGGCGAATCCAGGCAGTTTTCACCGTGGCTTGAGATTAGGTGTCGAGGCGCGTTTCGATCGCGGCGGCGACTTCCGGCATTCGTTTGGCAACGGCACGCAACAAGCCGTAGCAGCCGGCGAGCATCATATCCCCATGGGGCACCGCCAGATACCGGGCCAGGCTCGATCCGCTCAGCAACGCTCGCCGCGGGCCGGTCACGGCGAGGAATTCGGGACGCGCGGCCGGCGCGCCCACGACGAGCGCCCCGTGCCCCATGTCCGCGAAGACGTCGGCGTTGGCGATGGATCCGTCGGCGAGCTGCCCGAGGTAACGCTCTAGCTTCTCGCGAGTCAACTCTCCGGTGTGATGCTCGAAAATACCACGCACTCGCCCCCCATCGAGGTGAAAGGCGAGGGTGTGGAAGTTTCCGAGATTCGCGATCAATGCGTGTTCCTGCCGTCCGACCGTAGGATCTTCGAGCGCGCCGACGATCGCGGCGGGTCCGGTATCCATCACCAGCGTGGGCACGTCTGGTGGCGCGCTCTCGGCCACCGCTCGCATCCGGGTCAGCCGCTCCGGAATGTCTTCTCGGCGGTAGGCGAACGCGGTCAGGTCGTTTCGCGCGACCGTCTCGGCGATGTACTCGAATCGGAACGTTCGATCGCTCACCCCGGGGGGCGCGTTGCCGTGATCGAACACCGCGACCGCGATCGCGGCCAGATCGATCTCCACGTCGAATCGAGCGAGCGCGTCGGCGATCGCCGGAAGGTCGAGATCGCCCATGACCACGTGCTCCGCCCCGTCGAGCCTGGCAGCGTCACGCTCCGACACGACCTTGACTCCCAGGCGCTCGACCTTCTCCAGCTCGTCGTCGAAGGTGCGCGCCGCGTCGGCCGTCGCGAAAACGGGCAGCCCGGCCCTGAGGTGATCCTCGGCGGCCCAGCCGCTCGGGCCTCCCCCCATCGTCCGGCCGGTCAGCACCACCGGCCGTCGCCGAGCCGTCGCCCGTCGAATGCGGTCGGCCACGATCCGAGTCGGCGACGGAGCGATGATTTGAACGCAGTTCTCGATCTCCCGGTCGGAATCGAACAGGAGGATGTCCTGGGTTCCCGTGCCGACGTCAACGCAGAGGATCTGCACTCGCTACCTCCCGACCAGCCGTCAACCGCGGCGTCATGCCCGATTCGCCTCGTCCTGGACCGCCTGGAGGACCGCCATCGCCGGACGAACCGCCGCGGCGCCAATCGCCGGTTCGCGGCCTTCCCGAATGGCGGCGAAAAACTCGCGGTCCTGGAGGCGGATTGGGCTGGGCGACGGATCATTTGGCGTCGATTCGACCAGCGTGCCTTCCGGCGAGACCAGTCGGCGGTCGGTGACCAGCAGGGTCGTCTCCTCGCCAATCAGGAGATATTCGTTGTACGACGGCTTCGTGTTATAGGAAAGGTTGACCGACACCAGCTGATCCTCCGGGGTGTGGATCAAGACGTCGACGTCCATGGGGATGTCGAGGTGATGGGAAGGGCGCGCCACCTGGCTCTTCACCGTCACCTCGGTCGCCCCGAGCAGCCAGAGGCAGGTATCGACGGCGTGGCAGCCGTGGTGCCAGATCAGATTATCGGTCCAGCTTCGCCGACGCCCGGCCCAGTTCACGTTCTCGCGGCGGAAGAAGGCATAGCGCGCGCTGACGTGGTGAACGTGCAGCCTTCCCTCGGCGATCCAGCGACGCGCCTCGACCAGCGCGGAATAGTATCGCTGGGTGTGGCAGACCATCAATCGACGGTTCTGCTCCCGCGCGAGCCGGGCCAGGGCATCGGTCTCGGCCAGACTGGTCGCCAGCGGGATCTCCACCAGGACATGCTTTCCGGCTTTCAGCGCCTTCTCGGTCTGGTCGGCGTGCACGTCGCTCGGCGAGGTGATCAGCACGGCGTCGATCGACGGGTCGGCGAGCGCCTCGTCGAAGTCGGTCGTGTGCCGAGGGAAGCCAAACTCCGCGGCAAACTCCGCGGTCGACTCCGCGACCCGCCCCATCACCGTCTGAAGGGTGACCGGCTCCCCGGTCAGGGCCTGCATGTGCGAGCGGGCGATCGATCCGTAACCTACCAGGCACAGATTCATCGAGATATCTCCTTGTCGAGTTCTTCGGTATGGTACCATGGCTGCCTGACGACCAGAGCCAAACTATCTCGTTCGCTCGCGTGGCCCGCCGTCTGCACGGAGACCTCTTCACGCTAGGAGATACTCGTGCACCCTCAGCACACCACTCAGCACGATCATCACGAATCCGCCCGATCGGAACGGCAGGAGCCATCCGGCGCCGCGTCCGAGCCCCAGGCAAGCCTGCGGCGTCACGACGGCCAGAAGAGAATCCTGGTCGACGCCGCCAACGTCGCGTTCACGAATCGCAACCGACCGAACGATAAGGGGTGCGTCGAAAACATCCGGGCCATGCGGCGCGCGTTGGTCGAGCTCGGCTACGATCCCATTTTCATCGCCGACGCGTCGCTCAGGTTCGAAGTCGACGAACCCGAAGAGCTCAATCAGCTCGAGCAGGCCGGCAAAATCTTGCAAGCGCCGGCTGGCACTCAGGCCGACTACTTTCTCCTTGCCGACGCGAAGCGGGAGAACCTCTCGATCGTCTCGAACGACACGTTTCGCGACCGAAAGGACGAGTTCCCGAACGCCTTCAAACGACGAGTCCCGTTCATGATCGTCGACGGACGCGTGATCGTGGACCGCGAGCGCCTCGCTCAGCCGGTCGCGGCGCGGCAATGAGACTCTGGCGTCATCCGACGAGATCCACTCCGCCTAGTTCGCGACCGATTCCACCGCCACCGCGCCGACCGGCGGCCGGCCAACGCTGATGTAGGTGAAGCCAAGGGTCGTCATGCGCTCCGGCTCATACAGGTTGCGCCCGTCCACGATGATCGGCTGGGCCATGATCTCGCGGATCCGCTCGAGGTCCAACTGCTTGAACTCGTTCCATTCAGTCAGAATCGCGAGCGCGTGGGCGCCCTGGGCGACGTCGTAGGGGGTGGCGCTAAACCTGGTCTTGGGAAGCAATCGCTCCGCGTTACGCATCGCCACCGGGTCGAATCCGGTGACGATCGCCCCTTCGTTTTGAAGCTGGCGGATCACGGTCAGCGACGGAGCATCGCGCATATCATCGGTGTTCGGCTTGAACGACAGGCCGAGGACGCCGATGCGACGGTCCGCCAGCGAGCCACCGACGGCCTCGCGAATCCGCTGGACCAGATGCCAGCGCTGGTCGCGATTGATATCCATGACCGCGCGCAAAAGCTGCGGGTGACAGCCGTTGGCGGCCGCCATGTGTTCGAGCGCCTTCACGTCCTTCGGGAAGCACGAGCCGCCCCAGCCCAGGCCAGCGTCCAGAAACGCCTGTCCGATCCGATGGTCAAGGCCCATCCCGCGCGACACTTCCTTCACATTCGCGCCGAGCTTCTCGCAGATCGCCGCGATCTCGTTGATGAACGAGATCTTCGCCGCCAAAAACGAGTTCGACGCATACTTGATCATCTCGGCGGTATGCAGATCGGTGATTAGAATCGGCGCCTTCAGCGTCTGGTATAACTGGGCGACGCGCTCGGCCGCCGAGCGATCCGACGCCCCGAGGATGATCCGATCGGGGTTCAGGCAACCCTGGATCGCCATCCCTTCCTGCAAGAACTCGGGATTCGACACGACGCTGAAGGGGACGTCGATTCGGCGCTTTCGAGTGACGATCTCGGTGACCAGATCGCCCGATCCAACCGGCACGGTGCTCTTGTTCACGATAATCAAAGGCCGCTGCATCGCGTTCGCGATATCCGCCGCGGCCTCTTTCAGGTGCATCAAGTCGGCGCCGCCATCCAGGTCCGCTGGCGTATCGACCGCGATGAAGGCGAACTCGGCGTCGGCAAGCGCTTCCGGGTAGTCGCTGGTAAACCGCAAGCGACCGGCCTCCTGGTTGCGCGAAACCAGCTCCTCGAGCCCGGGCTCGTAAATTGGCAGAATGCCCCGGCGCAGATTCGCGACTTTCTCCTGGTTCAGGTCAAGGCAAACGACCGAGTTGCCGAGGTCCGCGAAGCAGGTTCCGGTCGTCAGACCGACGTACCCGGCGCCACCGATCACGCAAATATTCGCCATTTTTACCGTCCCACTCCTACTTCCGGAGCCAGCGGAGCCTTCAGCGCGAGGTCCGCGACCCGGTAAGCCATCTCGATACTGTAATTCTGTCCACGATCCTGGGGATACACCTGAAACATGTTCGCCAGAAAAAGCCCGGGAATCGGCGTCTCGTGCGGCGGGATGTGTCGATGATAGTCGACGGTGACGATCGGCTGCGCGAAGGGAGCCTTGAACACCCAGGAATCGGTGACCCAGCTTCGATCGAACGCCGGGTTGACTTTCGCCAGGTAGGGCAGGTACCACCCGAGCAGCTCGTGATCGCTCATCGTGAAGCGGCGATCTGAGATGGGAAGATAGTTGCCCAGATACATCAACCGCTGGCCACCGTAGTCTTCGACCGGCATGAAGTTACCGTGATCCACTGCGACCAGGAACGGGAAACCCGGATCGTTCACGCTCAGCCAGTAGAAGTCGCCCAGCGGGCGGTCCAGCGACAGCACGACGCAGTGCGCGCCCTGGAAGTCTCCCCAATCATACTGGCTTCGGTAGGTCTCGGGAAGCCCCACGGTGACTTTCATGAAGAGCCGCGTCGGCAAGGTGCAGATCACCCGGTCGAACTCGCGCGCCGCGCCGCCGACCACGACGCGCACCCGTCCACCGGCGGCGGCTTCGATCTTCTCGACCGCCTGGCCGGTCAGCACCGTGCCACCACGCGATTTCACCCGTTCGTCGAGCGCCCGGTACAGTTGGTGAAACCCGCCACGCAGGTACCCGAGCGCCAGGCTCCGGCAATGGACCCGCGACCACAGCCACGGCATGGCGATGGCCCGATAGTGCTCTCCGAATTTGGCTTCGAGCAGCGGCTGCCAGACGACCTCGTAGGTCCGCTTGCCCATCCACTTTTCGACCCACTCCACCGCGGTCTGCCCCTCGAACTGGCGAAAGTTCGGTTGAAGCTTCAAGTAGGCCATGCCAAGAAAGAATCGAAGCCGGTCGCTCGCCGGCAGCGCCGAGAAGGTCAGCAGTCGAACCGGGTCCATCTGGCAGATCTTTCCGCCCACCAGATTCGCCGTCTTCGCCTGCTTCCAGATCAGCCGGTCGCCCAGGCCAAGCTCGTGAATCAGGCTGGTTATCGTCCGGTCGGAACGAAAGAGGTGGTGGTAGAACTTCTCGAGGTGCCCTCCACCAACCGGGAACGACGCGGCCAATCCGCCGACGACATTCTCGCGCTCGAGCACGGTGACCCGGGCGCCGGCGCCGGCCAGGCGATCTGCCGCCGACAATCCAAGGGCCCCACCCCCGATCACCCCCACCTCGAGTGGCTGCGCGCTCATCCGACGAGTCCGCCGTTCATGCTCGCTGGGTCTCCTTCCGGTTGAGTTGACCGGATTCTACAATCTCTGCTCCGGAGCCGCGACCCGCACCCGTTGGCCCAGCGTCCGTAACGACAGGTTTGCCCGCCAAAGGTAATAGAAGCCAAGCAGCGTCACTGGCACGAGTAGCGCCGCGTGGAGGACGAGGACGTAACCGCCGGCCGGGCCAGGGCTTGCCCCGAAGAGACTCAGGCTCGCCAGCGCGCCCACGTCGAACGTGCCGACGTAGCCGGGCGCCGCCGGGACCATCGCCCCCAGGTTGGCGACCGCGGCGGTCAGCATATACGCGGGAAAGCCGAGGGTAAAGCCGAAGCCCAGCCCAACCACGAAATACATCGTCGCCTCGCAGAGCCAGGCACCCAGCGAGAGCAGGAGGATCGTGGCTGACAATCGCCCACTTTGCAGGCAGTCGAGCCCCTGAAGGAATCGGTCGGTTAAGCGTGTCACCTTACCTCGCCACGCCGCTGGTAGCGCTGCATCGATTCGCTGGACCAGCGCCACCGCGCGCGCCCGCGACGATCCAACCACGAACAACCCGATCAACACGCCAAGGAAGAGCACCGCCGCGACCCGGAAGATGCTGGCGATCTCGGCGTTCAGCGGCACGGCCAACCCAACGAGGCCGACGAAGACCAGCATCGCCAAACCGTCGAAGAGCCGCTCGACGACGATCGTTCCGATCGTGGTCGTCTTGGCCACGTCCTCTTGC
>JBOGTX010000063.1:0-6270 GCA_050695695.1 Chloroflexota bacterium | reverse complement strand
GGTTCACGCAGTCCAGCGGGGGACGGCCGGTCAGCACGTTGACGACGTTGTCGACCGCCAGGCGGATCATCTGCTCGTTCGCCTGGTGGCTGAAGCCGGCGACGTGGGGCGAAAAGATCGCGTTCTCGCGCTCGAGGACCGCGCTGCCCCAGGGCGGCTCCTTGTCGAAAACGTCCAGCGCCGCGCCGGCGATCCACTTCTCCCGGAGCGCCTGGTCCAGCGCCGGCTCGTCGATCAGCGTGCCGCGCGCGGTGTTGATCAAGAACGCGCTCGGCTTCATCGCCCGGAGCCGATCGGCGTTCATCACGCGGTAGGTATCGGGCGAGGCCGGCAGGTGCAGGGTCAGGAAATCCGCCGCCCGCACCACCAGGTCGAGCGGCAGCCGCTCGACCTGGTTCGCCCGGGCGAACTCGTCATCCCAGAACGGATCGTGGGCGATGACCCGCATGGCGAAGCCGCGGCCGCGTCGGGCCATTCCTTTGCCAATTTTCCCCAGCCCGAGAATGCCCAGCGTCTTGCCGTTCACGTCGATCCCGGTGTGGCGCTCCCAGGTGCCGGCGCGGACCAGCCGGTCGTGGAGCGGGACGTAGCGCGCCAGGGCCAGGATCAGCCCGAAGGCGAGGTCGGCCACCGCCTCGTGGTTGGCGCCGGGCGTCGTCGAGACGATCACCCCCCGCGCGGTCGCCGCGTTCAGGTCGATCGCGTCGTAGCCAACCCCGACCCGGGCGATGACCTTCAATCGATCGGCGACCTCGAGCACCGGCGCCGAGTAAATGTCGCTGGCGGCGATCACCGCGTCGACGCCCGGGATCAGCGCCCGCATCTCGGCCTCGCTGTGGTGGCTCGGGCGCCGCTTGTTCTCGACCTCGCAGCCGAGGGCGCGCAGGCGGTCCAGCTCGGGATGTCCCTCCTCGACCGCCCAGGAGGTGACCAGCACTTTCGGTGTTGCCACGTTTTTCTCTTCCTCTTCGATGGATGAGCCAAAGACCCGGAAATCGTATAAGCGGCGACTCCTGGTGTCAACCGAGGCCGATTCTGGTATCATCAACCGGCGCGAAGACGCCTGCCCAAAGGGCAGAGGCTGGTTTCGGACCGGCCGAATCGGCTGATCGAAGGAGACGACGATGCCTCTCACCATCAAGCGCTACGGGTGGATCCCCGACCTTCCCGACCAACGCGACCACCTCTACGCGGCACCGCTCGAAGTCATCCAGGTGCTCCCGTCCAGCGTGGACCTCCGTTCCCAGTGTCCGGCCGTCTACGACCAGGGGCAGCTCGGTAGCTGCACCGCCAACGCCATCGCCGGCGCGATCCAGTTCGACCAGATGAAGCAGCAGCTCGCCCAGGTCTTCACCCCCTCGCGGCTCTTCATCTACTACAACGAGCGGGTGATCGAAGGAACGGTCTCAACCGACAGCGGCGCCCAGATCCGCGATGGCATCAAGTCGGTGGGTTCGCAGGGGGTCTGTCCGGAAGACCTCTGGCCCTACGTGATCGCCAACTTCGCCGAGCAGCCCCCGGCGAACTGCTATCAGGTCGCGTCCCAGCACACCGCGGTGCTTTACTCGCGACTGGTCCAGAACCTCACCCTGATGAAGGGCTGTCTCGCCTCGGGATACCCCTTCGTCTTCGGCTTCACCGTCTACGCGAGCTTCGAGAGCCCGGAAGTCGCGCAAACCGGCGTCGCGCCGATGCCGGCGTCGGGTGAGCAGGTGCTCGGAGGCCACGCGGTGGCGGCGGTCGGCTACGACGATTCGCAGCAGCGATTCATCGTCCGCAATTCCTGGGGCACCGGTTGGGGCATGAGCGGCTACTTCACCCTCCCCTACACCTACCTCACTCAGCGAAGCCTCTCCAGCGACCTCTGGACGATTCGCCTCGTCAAATAGGGAATCGAAGCATGTGGGCCGCGAGAGGCGCGAAAAGCTCGTTCAAGCGAATCGCGTCTCTCGCGGCCTTGGGGCATGCCCTACACTCCAGGTACCGCGGGGCCCTGGTATTGGTACCCCCGGCCCCAGACAGTCAGCAGGTAGCGCGGATGAACTGGATTCGGCTCGAGCTTCCGGCGCAGATAGCGGACATAAACGTCGACCTCGCGCTCGGAGACCGCCTCGTCGAGGCCCCAGACCGCGTTCAGGAGAGCGTCCCGGCTGAAGACGGCGCCTTCGTGGCGAACCAGGAAGGCGAGAAGGCGGAATTCGCGATCGGTCAGGGCGTTGACTCGCCGCGGCCCGACGAGCTTCTGGCTCGCCAGGTCCACCATGAGATCCGTCGTCACCCGCATCCGCGGCGGTCCGGCGACAATCGCGCTCAGGGGATGTCGGCGGAGCAGCGCGTGGATCTGGGCGAGGATGTCGTCGTCAGCGACCGGTTGGCCGAGCCAGACGTCACCGCCGGCCTCCAGCGCCAGGATGCGTTCGAATGGAGAGTCGGCCTGGCCAAGCAGAAGGAGGAGCACGCTGCTTTCCTGGCGCAAGGTCCGGCAAAGCTCCACCAGACACTGACCGGGGAGAAGAGTGGAGTCGAGCAACACGAGGTGGATTCGCTCGGTAAGCACGCGGGCGGGGAGATCCTGGACTGCGTCGGCGACCGCGACGTGGTGCCCCTCCGCCCGCAGCCGCGCCACGAGATTCCACCCCTCGGCGTGCTGGGAATCGACGATCAGCAAGCGCACCAACTCATCTCCTGAGCATTGATACCGGAGATTAGCGCCCTTTCGGAATATAGAACATATGTACTGGTCATGATACGCCTTCTCGGCCGTTTGGCGGTAGCTTTTTTGGGATTCCCCGGAAACTCGCCATGAAGATGCTCCACTGGCGCGATCAGAAGGAAGTAACCCGGTGGGCTCCCCGGCCGTTCATGGGGTAGAGTTCCATGAAGAGATATCCTCCGCGCAATAGGCTCCTTCCGATGACAAAGGGGTGCTGACCAAAGGCGATCCCGGATGCGTTATCCGTAAGCCAGAAGGACCGTCGCGGTGCGCTAGCAGAGATTTCCGCGGAACGAAAGGATCGGGGGAATGAATCATCTTCGGCGGTTCAGTACGACACTCGTTGGGCTCGCGATCGCGCTCGCCTGCGCGACAGGCGTCACCCATGCCGATACCGGGAGCTGGGCACCAGCGGCTCCCCTGCCCACCCCCCGCGCCGAGCTGGCCGCGGTCACCGGCCCCGACGGCCGGATCTACGCCATCGGTGGCACCAGCGGGAACGTCTCCCTGGCCACGGTCGAGGCGTACGATCCAGCTACGAACACCTGGACAACGGCGGCTCCCCTGCCCCAGCCCCGCCAGGACTTGGCGGCCGTCCTCGGTTCCGACGGCCGGATCTACGTGATAGGCGGGGTGTCCTGTAGCCGGAGCGCATGCACCTATCCAGCGGCCGTCGCAGTCTATGACGTGGCGTCGAATACCTGGAGCACGGTTGCGCCCTTACCTACCCCGCGCGGGGGGCTGGGCGCGGCGAGGGGACCCAGCGGCCGCATCTATGCCATTGGGGGCTCCGCGAGCCCCAACGGCCCGTTCGCGACGGTTGATGTCTACGATCCTTCGTCCAACACCTGGCGTACGGTCGCCCCCCTCCCAGCCGCACGGAGCTCACTTGCAGTGGTAGCCGGGCCGGACGGCCGGATTTATGCGATCGGCGGCACCGAACCCGTGGCCTTGGGCAGTATCTCTACCGTGGATGCCTACAATCCAGCGACCAATGCGTGGACACCGGTGAATGGTCTTCCGATAGCCCTCGGGGGACTTGCCGCGACTGCCGGCACGGATGGTCGTATTTACGCATTCGGCGCGTTCAATCGGCTAATCACCCTCGGCACGGCGTTCGCGTACACTCCCGCGACGGATACGTGGCTCCCGATCGCCAGCATGCCCACCGCGCGCGGCTTCCTCGCCGGCGCCACCGGTCCCGACGGCCGAATCTACGCGGTTGGCGGAGTGTCCACGACTGGTGCCATCGGAACCTTCCGCGGTACGGTGGAATCCTACACGTCAGCGTGCCACTTCGCCCTGGGCTTCAAGGCCCTCGATGCCGAGATACCGGCCGTGGTCGGCAACTGCCTGGAGAATGAGCAGCATAACCCGACGAACGGTGACGCGCTCCAACCAACGACGGGTGGACTCCTGGTCTGGCGCAAGACGGACAATTTCACGGCGTTTACCGATGGCTACCATACCTGGGTGAACGGACCCCTTGGCCTCCAGGAACGGCTCAACACCGAGCGCTTCCGATGGGAACCCAATCCGGGGGGATTTCCACTCGCCCGCTCGTAAGGTCAGCTTCCTTATCGGTTAAGCTCCTGCACGGCGAGCAGGAGACGTAGGTTGCTCCTGCTCACCATGCACGGGGTTGAGTGGCGTTCGCTGCTACGGGTTGAGATCGTTAATGAAATTGGTGAACCACGGCCGAATGGTTCCCGAACTATCGACGGCCGCAAGGGCACCGAAGTGTTGGAAGTCGGTGGACGCCGACGAGAGCAGCCAGACCGCCGCGCCACCGGCGTGCGCTTGATTGCGCACGAAGTCGTTGTAATCGCCCCACGAGTTGATCGATCGGGTCGGCGGAACGCAGGGCGACGTCGTGGAGTCAAGGTTCGCGTTGCAACTGCCGGGCGGGAAGCAATCGGGAATCCAGCCATACTCGGTGATGCGGGCCGGATACCGGTCGTTGACGATGTGTGCCTGGAGCCAGCTCGGAAGGAAGTTGTAGGCGCTCTGTTGCCCTTGACGGCCAGGCCAGAAGTAGTTGTGCCAGTTCACCCGGCCGACCGGCGTCCCGTTCGTGTAATACTCGAGGAGACTTTGCACGTGATCGAAGCCGCGGTCCCCTGGTTGCCAATTGTAGCTCGGGGGGTTGGTCGGCGACCAGAGGTAGTTCTGCTGCACCAGGACGGGCCCTCCCGCGCTCAGCTTGTAGAGGTTTACCGAGCCGTCCGGGTTGTAGTTGCCGATCCCCACCGAAGCGAAGGTCGCGAAAGCCGGAGGATAGAGCTCGATTGGGCGGCTCCCTTTGATCTGCTGGAGCTGGTAGTACACGTCGCGGTAGTAGTACTTGATATCGTCCCAGGTATGAGGAAGCCAGGTCGAATTGACTGGGTTGGCGAACCACTCCAGCTCCGGCTCGTTGCCGGGGTACCATCGCGTGATCGTGAGGCCGTTCGCCTTGGCTTGATCGTAGGCGCTGACGATGGCCTGAGCCACCTGGCTGCCGGTCATCGCTGTTTGGGCAGGAGCGCCCGGAAGGCCGTAACCTGTCTGCCAACTGTTGTACCCCTCGAAGGTGGTGTACCCTTGCGGGGGATAGGTCGTCGGCGCGTAGCGGCCAAAGATCTCTACGTTTGGCGAGAGCGACCGCAAGTAGTTGAGCAGGTTGGTACTGCTGCTGAGGAGGCTGTTGCTCAGCACGACGACCATGCCCGGGTTGAACTGCTGCGCCGCCGTGACGTCCTGGGATCGCATGTCGGAGGTATCGCCGCCGGCTCGTAGGTGCAGCCCGCGTAGCTGGCCGACGATTGGGTCCACCGGCTGGTAGGAGATGCCCGTGGCGTTCTGGTATTGCTGGACCCAGTTGCGCAGGTCTGTGGTGTCGCGCGCGCTGATATGGCGGGCGCTGCCCCCGGCGGGCGCGCTGCCGGAGCTCCAGTTGGGCAGTGACCCCAGCCCTTGATGGTTCCACAGATCCTGAATCGCGGTGCGCAACTCGGTGAAATGGGTGGCGCGGATGTGGACGTTGACGCTCGCCGGATTGTCAGTCCAGGCAAAGGTGCCCAGGCCGGCCGCGTTCCGGTTCTGGTTGACCACGCTCCGGAGCTCGTTGACGTGAATCGCCCGGACGTGCGTGCTGGAGGTGATCGTTGGATCGGTCCAATTCGTGGACATTGTTGTCTTTCCTTTCGAAGGTGCGACCGCACCGGTTGTTATCAATAGCGGGGACCGTAGCGAGTCAGGTTACGGCCCCCGCTGATCGCAGGAGGGATGGCCGGACGGAATCCGCCCCTGGAGACGGCTCGCTCGCGCCCAGGGGCTGGTCCCGTCGGGCGGCCCCTTCCGGCCAGCCCGCCCCCTTAACTGGCGTAGAAGCAGCCGCCGGTATCGACCAGCGTCTGGGCCAGGCTGTTCTGCAAGGCGCCGTTGATCAGGATGTCAGAGGAGACGAGGATGCCGTTGCAGTGGAGGTTGCCGGTCAGGTCGAGCTGCTGGGTGGGGTTGGGCGTCCCGATACCGACGTACCCATTCGAGAGCAGGGTCATCACCTGGGTGCGCTG
>JBOGTX010000062.1:0-1777 GCA_050695695.1 Chloroflexota bacterium | reverse complement strand
CTGCTCGAGCAGGGCCTTGAGGGTCGAAACCGGGGCGTCATCGGTCATGCTGGCCTCCCAATCGCCTGTCGAAAATCGTCGAGGAGCTGCCGGTCGCGCGTCGCCAGCGCCGGAGCCGGCTCCGGATCCGGGTCGCCAGCGCGGAGAGCGTCTTCGAGCTGGCGGAAGTCGGCCACCAGCCGCTCGCGCAGTCCGGCCAGCGACGCGGCGGTTTGTTCCCGCGCCCGCTCGTCCGCCGCTCGGAGGGCCGCGACGACCGCTTCCCGGGCGCTCGACTCGGCGTCGCTCGACGCTCGATCGCGCCGCAGCCGAAGGGTCATCAGCCCACCCCCGACGACGCCCGACGCGCCCAGCGCGACTCGCAGGAGCGGCTGCGCGCCAAAGGCGAACAGCGACACCGAAAGAACCGCCGCTCCGACGACCGCCGCGCCAAGGGCGATTGGCAGCGAGCGGCCGTCGCGCTCCGGCGCGACGGGGATCGAGCGAGGCGCGCCGTCGAGAACCGCTTGAACTTCGGCCATCGGCAACAGCTCGTCGACCAGCGCGCCCGGGAAGGTCCGGGTCTCGCCGTGATCCGCCGCGATCCGATTGATCGCCGGCCAGTCCACGTCGTGAAGCAGGTTGTCCAGATCGGCGGCCAGACCGTGCCAGTGCGAGACCAGGAGGCGGGTCGCGTCGGCCTGCCACCGCGTCCCGACCGACGTCAGGTAGCCCAGGACGAGCTCGCGGGACTGGTCCGCGTCCAGCGATCCCCCGAGCGCGGGCAGGCGTCCGTCGAGATAGGACGGTAGCCCCTCGATCGCGTCCAACTCGAGCCAGCGCGACGCCGCGGACAACTCGCGCTGGACGAGCAGGCTCTGGGCATCGAAGCAGTGGAGCAGTCGCCGCCGCAGGTCGGCCACCGCCCGGTCCAGGCGCCGGGCCTCCGCGCCATCGCAGATCGGCGCGTCGGCCGCGCTCCCCCCGTCGGACACCGCGGCCTCGGCGAGATCGATCAACGCGAGCGTTCGGGTCCGCGCCAGGCCACCGCGCTGGGGTGGCGACGTCAGCCAGTCAGTCAGCGCCGTGGTGTCGCGCTCGACCCGACCTCGCGAAAACGACGGGACCGCTCGATCGCTCCAGAAAAAGCACCGGTGGTCGAGCAGGTCTTGCCCCCGCCAGTTCGCGATCGGGCGCGCGACGAGCAGCCGCCACGCTCCGCGCTCGATCGCCTCGAGCTGCTCGGGACCTTCGATCGTCTCCGCCTGCCCGAGGACCACCCCATAGGACGCGATCGAGCGCGGGAACAGCCCCCGCGCCACCGCCTCGACCTGGTTCGCGTCGAGCAAGCGGCCGCAGGCGAACCAGGCCACGACCCGGTCGGCCAGGATGGCCGGCCCCGGATCGTCGAGCAGTCGATCGAGCGGGAGAGAGGTGATCCGGCCATCGATCGGCAGCGCGGCCAGCCACCGCTCAAAGGCGCGCGCGTCGACGTCCGATGGCGCGACCACCAGCACCGACGACCAATCCTCGGCGAGGAGCGCGTCGGCCAGGCCCGCGGCGGCCGTCCAGCCGCGCTGGCTTGCCAGGGAGCGAATGTTCTCGACGATCGCGCGAAGCTCGGCATTCATGGGTGAACCTTCAACTTTCTACCGCGAAGCTCGGTACGGCGGGGACGTGGCCTCACCCCTCCAGCCACGCAAAGAAGTCCGGCGTCGCCGCGCGATACCACGGCAGCACCGGGGCGGGGATCTGCTGAGCCAGCAGCTCGCGCGCCGCGCGGCGCGCGCGCGAGACC
>JBOGTX010000061.1:0-2515 GCA_050695695.1 Chloroflexota bacterium | reverse complement strand
CAGCCAGAGCGCGCGAATGCCCAGCCCGCTGGTCTCCAGGCGCGCCTCGAGCGATTCGGCGTGGTGATGGTGGTGGATAACCGAATCGAGGACGGAGCCCGTGGCCTCGGTCGGCTGGGGACGGCGGTCGTCGGCGTCGTACCGCACTGGACGCTCCGGAGATCTTATTGAGAAGCGCGGCCGTCGGTCAAAGTGGATGCTCCTCGCTACAGTTATCGAGAAGCGTGCCAGGCCCGCCGCCCGAAATTCTGGCTGGGCCATTTTGCTTATCCGGAGTCTTCCGTCACCGCGAATTTTGTGCTATGCTGCGCTTGAGGATGACAGGCTCGTCGCGGGGGATGAGTGGATGCCTGGTCAGGGTATCGTGCTCGTCGCCGCTTCGAGCGCGGCCCCGTACCGGCCCCCCCACCTACCGTCCCAGGCCAGCGGATCTCCATTTTTTCGAAAGCGAGGTCGTGGGCGACACCGGTGCCTCTTACCCGCCGGCCATGGGCTCGACTTCTGAGTTGTTGTGTCGTGTTCACGCTCCTGAGTAGCTGTGCCCCGGCGGGCGCCGGCCCATCGGTTCCCAGCGGGGGTATCCCGTCGCCACCGGTGGCGATCGCGTCGGCCGCCGCCCGATCGTCCACGCCGGATGCGCCGCGCCCGATCACGATGGCGACGCCGGTCTCTCACCGGGTGACCGCCGAGCTCGGTCGCCCGGTCGCGGTGGTCGCTCCCCCGGCCGATCCCCTGCTGCCGATTGTCGACGAGGTCGAGCGCTTCGTGCCGCTCTCGTCCGACGCGCCGCCGACGCCCCGCCCGGCGCACTCCTCGATCAAGCGGGCGGTCGTGCCGCCGGTATCGGCCAGGCCCGGGGAGCCCACCGGCTTGCCAGCGCCGGCGTTCGCCTCCCGACTGATTCCGAAAGTCGTTCCGCCGATGCCGTCCGGCCTGCGCAAGATCAAGCACTTCGTTTTCATCATGCAGGAGAACCGCAGCTTCGACTCCTACTTCGGCACCTATCCAGGCGCCGACGGGATTCCGCCGGGCGTCTGCCTGGAGAACCCGGCCGGCGGCCCCTGCGTCAAGCCGTATCACGACACCCAGCTGGTCAACCGCGGCGGTCCGCACGATCAGTCCAACGCCCTGGCCGACGTCGATCGCGGACGGATGGATGGCTTCGTCGCGCAAGCCGGCGCCGGGAAGAGCGTCAAGGCAGCCACGCTGCCCTGCCTGCCCACCGCGGCGGTCTGCCCGCCGGGCCTCGATCCGCGCGACGTGATGGGCTGGCACGACGATCGAGAGATTCCCAATTATTGGAATTATGCGCACCTCTACGTGCTCCAGGACCACATGTTCTCGTCAGTCGAGTCTTTTACCCTGCCCAATCGTCTGTATTCGCTGGCGGCGCAGAGCGGCGGCTACATCAACCACGAGCAGCCGAAGCCGTCCGAGTACGATTTCGACGAGATCACCGAGCGTTTGAGCTCGGCGCACGTCGATTGGAAATATTACGTCACGTCGGGGCGCCAGCCCGACACCGTGGATGGAGCCGTGGTCGGCTCCGGCTCCGAGCTGCTTCAACACCCGGACCAGTACACGTTCTTCAACCCGCTGCCGGCCTTCCCGCGGGTCCAGAACGATCCCGAGCAGCGCCGCCGCATGGTCGACACGGCCCAGTTCTACGTGGACGCGCGCGACGGCCAGCTTCCTCAGGTGAGCTGGATCATTCCTTCCGACGCGGTGAGCGAGCACCCGCCCTCGAGCGTCGGCGTGGGAATGGCCTACGTGACCGGGCTGGTCAACGCGGTGATGGAGGGCCCGGACTGGGACTCGACGGCGATCTTCATCTCCTACGACGAATGGGGTGGATTCTACGATCACGTCGTACCGCCGGCGGTGGACGACTACGGGCTGGGGATTCGGGTGCCCGGGCTGGTGATCAGCCCCTACGCGCGCCAGGGATACATCGATCACCGGGTCCACTCGCCGGCCGCCTGGCTGCGGATCGTCGAAGAGCGCTTCGCGGTGCCCGAGCTGACCGGACGCGACGCCAACTCCGACGACATGCTCTCGGACTTCGACTTCAACCAGGCGCCGCGCCCACCGATCATCCTGGCGGCGACGGTCAAGGGCTCGCCGTATCCGTACTCGGTGCCAGTGACCGGGAAGGGCAAGTGACCGGGGGCGCCCTCGCATGCGCCAGCTGATCGCCTACCTCTCGCTGCTCCTCATGATCCTTGGCGCGATGGTCTTCCTGGGTGGCATCTGCGCGCTTTTCAGCGGGCTGCGCGCCTTCGAAGTTCCCCTGATCCTGGGCGGACTGGTCGTTCTGGTCATCGCCAGCATCTTCCGCTGGCGCACGGCCGGGGGATCCTAATTTGGAATCAGCAACGTCTGCCCCGGTTGGATGGCGTTCGGGTTGGGAAGCCGGTCGCCGTTCGCGGCGGCGATGCGCGGCCAGGCGCTGGCATCACCGTAAAATCGCGCGGCGACGGCGCTCAGAGTGTCGCCCGGTTGGACGGTATACCGG
>JBOGTX010000060.1:0-2875 GCA_050695695.1 Chloroflexota bacterium | reverse complement strand
TCGCTGAGCGACGCAAAACCGCGGCTCTGATCACAACTTTTCCAGGAGCGCCGTCTGATGGCCGTGCTTGACGCACCGGCGGTCGCGATGCGTCGCCGAAGCGGGGTGACGGCGCGCTACCTCGTGGGACGAAGCCTGTCCCACCTGCTGATGATCGCCCTCTCGGTCGTCATGGTCGTTCCCTTCTACATCATGGTGGTCACGAGCTTCATGTCGCTCGGCCAGGCCTACAGCTTTCCCCCCTCCTTTCTCCCGAGTCCTTTCATCTGGAGCAACTACCCCAACGCGCTCGCCCTCGAGCCGTTCGGGCGCTACTTTCTGAACTCGACGGTCGTGGCGATTCTGATCACCGCGGTGCGCCTGCTCAGTTGCTCGCTCGGCGCCTATGCCTTTGCCCGGTTGGTTTTTCCCGGTCGCGACCTGATTTTTTACGTCTACTTGAGCACGCTGATGATCCCCGAGCACGTGACATTGATCCCGTTGTTCCTGATTATGCGCGTGCTCGGTTGGATCGACACCTATCAAGGGTTGACGGTGCCGTTCTTCGTCAGCGCGTTCGGGGTGTTTCTCCTGCGCCAGTTCTTCCTGACGATCCCGCGCGAGATCGAGGAAGCGGCGGTGATCGACGGGTGCGGCAGCTTCGGCGTGTTCTGGCAGATCATCCTGCCCCTTGCCCGCCCGGGACTCGCCGCCCTGGCGATCCTCAGCTTCGTCGCGTCCTGGAACCAGTTCATCTGGCCACTGATCGTCACGAACTCGGATCAGATGCGCACCATGGTCGTCGGGATCGGCATGCTCAGCGGCAACGAGAACCAGATCGCCAACTGGCCGTACGTCATGGTCGTGGCGACCGTCGCGGTCGTGCCTTCGCTGATCGCCTTCGCGTTCGGTCAGCGCTACTTCGTCCAGGGAATCACCTTGTCGGGACTGAAAGGATAAGCCATGAGCGTCTCGACGGCGGTCTCGAAGCGGGGCTTCTGGCCCTGGTCGCGTCGGCGCCCCCCCTTCGGCTACCTCTACGTCGCGCCGGTGATCATCTGGTTCGTCGGCTTCAATCTCTTTCCAATCGTCGTCGGCCTGGGGCTGAGCCTGACCGATTGGAACATCCTCAGTCCGCCCCACCTGATTGGCCTGGCCAACTATGCCCAGCTACCAAGCGATCCCTTGTTCTGGACGTCGATGGAGAACACGCTCTACTTCGCGGTCGTCAGCGTGGGACTGGGAACGGTGATCGCCCTCGGGCTCGCCGTGGCCCTGAATCAGAAGCTCCGTTTCCTGAGCCTCTACCGCACCCTCTTCTTCCTGCCCGCGGTGACCGCGTTGATCGCGGTGGCGATGGTCTGGCGCTGGCTGTACGACACCGAGTATGGCCTGATCAACTGGACGATTAGCCTGGTTGGCATTCCGCCGCTCCGGTGGCTGGACGATCCGCGCCTGGCGATGCTGGCGGTGATTTTGATGTCGGTCTGGCGAAGCCTTGGCTTCAATACGATCATTCTCCTGGCTGGCTTACAGGGTATCCCGAACGAGTACCAGGAGGCCGCCTCGATCGATGGCGCCGGGCGCTGGAACCGCTTCCTCCACATCACCCTGCCCCTGGTCTCGCCCTCCACCTTCTTCGTGGCGGTCAATAGCTTGATCGGCGCCTGGCAGGTCTTCGACCAGGTCTGGGCGATGACCCAGGGAAATCCCGAGAACTCGACGGTGACTATCGTGTTTCTGATCTATCAGAACGCGTTCGCCTGGGGAAAAACCGGCTACGCCTCGGCCCTGGCCTACGTGCTTTTCCTGGTGATCATGGTCTTTACCTGGCTGCAATTCAAGCTTCAGAAGCGCTGGGTCTTTTATCAGTGAGGCATCATTTTACGTGGGAGGAACGATGTCATTGGCGATGACCGAGCAACAACGACGGGACTTCGACGAGCAGGGCTTCATCGTCCTTGAAGACTTCTTCGCCGGCGCGGAGCTTCAGCGACTCCTCGACGCGATCGACGAGGTCGCCGCGCGGATTCACCAGGCCAAAGGGCAGCCGGCGGACGCACCGTTCGCGATTCGCAACGCGCTGGCCCACCACGAGGCGTTCCTCGACCTGGTCGATCACCCGCGCATCCTGCCGTACGTCGTCGATGCGATCGGCTGGAACATCCAGATTCGCACGACCCACCTGGATTACCGGCCGCCCTACCCGAAGAGCCTCGAGCCGGGCGAGCTGGGCCGTGGCAAGGGCGCCGATGCCGCCGCGGGCTACAAGAATCTGGTCTGGCATCCCGACCTCTGCGGTCCGTACCTTTTCGAAGCGCCGTCGCTCGACGGGCACGTGCCATTCATGGAGATCAAGGTTGGCTATTACCTGTCCGACCTGACCCAGCACAACTCCGGGGCGCTCTGCCTCGTGCCCGGTAGCCACAAGCGCACCCCGCAAGAGCTCCGTGACCTCGACTTCCGGGTGGATCCTCGCGAGATGATCGAGCTGAACGTGCGACCGGGCACCGCGCTGGTCTGGCGGACCGCGGTGTGGCACTGCGTGTCGCCGAATCTATCCGACAAGGTGCGCAAGGTCATGTACTACGGCTACCACTACCGCTGGCTGCGTCCGACCGACTACGCGCGGCAGGATCCGGCCCTGATTGCCCGTGGCTCGCCGATTCGCCGTCAGCTCCTCGGAGCGCTGGCGACCGACGACGACCCGATGGGACCGGATCCCGAGTGGGAGCCTTCGTCCCAGCACTGGCTCACCAAGAATTGGGATAATGTCCCACTCAAAGCCTGGGCCGAGGCACGCGCGGTCGAGACCGATCAGAAGATGGAAAAAGTTCTCCATCTCTAACGTTATGCCAGGGAGGAAGCGGTCGGGATTCGCGGGGCAAGTCCCGAC
>JBOGTX010000059.1:0-14680 GCA_050695695.1 Chloroflexota bacterium | reverse complement strand
CTCCTGGGCAATCATGCCGCCCATGGAGATCCCGACGAGGTGGGCGACCTCCACCCCGAGCGCGTCGAGGAGACCCGCCAGATCTTCGGCAAAGTCGCGCATGGTATACGGGCCCGGGGGAACGTCGCTGGCCCCGTGTCCGCGCACGTCGTAGCTGATGACGTCGAATCCCGAGCCAAGCGGCGCGACCTGCGGCTCCCAGAGCCGATGATCCAGGCCGAGCGCGTGGATCAAAACCAGCGGCGGGCCGTTGCCGCTTCGACGATAGAACTGGGCGATGCCGTTCGCGATCGCTTTCATGGTTTCATTCTCCTGCCATCCACCCTTCCTCCGACCACCTCAAAAGTGATTATACTTGTCCTGCCGACACTTCGAGGACCGTGGGGCAACCTGAATGAACGAAATTTCCTGGCCAGTCAAAATTTTGCTGTACCTGCAAGAGATGCGCTCGGCCGGTTACGTGCGGGTGACCGAGCGTGATCTGGTGCGCCAGTGGGAGAACCTGAGCACGTCGATTCGGAGCCATTTGAGCTTCCTGGAGGCGCGTGGAATGGTCGAGCTGAGCGCGGTGACCCAGCACAACTGCTACATTCGGCTGACCGACGCGGGCACCGCCTTCATCCAGGAGGGCGAGCGCCTGGCGGCACCGGGAGACCAGGGAGCGGGCGATGAGTGACCCACGGACGGTCCGGGACTCCCGGATCGTCATGAGCCAGATGATGTTGCCCGGCGACGCGAACCCGACCGGCAACGTCCACGGCGGTGTCATCATGAAGCTTGTCGACACCGCGGCCGGCGTCTGCGCGACGCGCCACGTACGCGGTCACACCGTGACCGCCCGAATCGACAGCATGAGCTTCCTCCAGCCGGTCTTCGTCGGCGATCTGGTCACGTTGAAGGCATCGGTGAACGACGTCGGGCGGACCTCAATGGAGGTGGGGGTGCGGGTTGAGGCGGAAAACCTGCTCACCGGCATCGTCCGGCACGTTTCGTCGGCGCACCTGGTTTTCGTCGCGCTCGACCAGCACGGGCACCCCCGGGACGTCCCGCCGATCGTCGCCGAATCCGATGAAGAAAAGCGGCGGATGGCCGAGGCGAAGCTCCGGCGAGCCAACCGCCAGCGCGGCGACGACGCGGTGCGGGCGATGCGCGCCTCGACGAGCTCGCGCGCGTTCCTGACCGGATGGCGTCGCCCCGCGGTCTCGTACGTTCTGGTGGGGCACCGAGGCGCGGCCGGCTCGGCGCCCGAAAACACCGCGGCATCGTTTCAGCGCGCGTTGGAGATCGGAGTCGACGCGATCGAGATCGACGTTCACTTAACCCGCGATGGCGTCCCGGTCGTCATCCACGACCACACCGTCGACCGCACCACCGATGGGAAGGGTCGGGTCGCCGATCTGACGCTCGCCGAGCTGAAGGTGCTCAACGCGGCGAATGGCCGATCCGCGATCGACGAAGCGAGAATCCCGACCCTTGACGAAACGCTCACCTGGGCCAGGGGAAAGACCCGGCTGGTGATCGAGCTCAAAGGCACCGAGCGGCCGGGTCTGGTCAAGCGCACGCTCGACGCGGTGCTCTCCCACCAGATGCAGGATGACGTCATGCTGATCTCGTTCGATCACTTCGCGCTGCTCGAAGCCCGGGAGACGAGCAAGGACGTTCGCACCGGGGCCCTCTACGTCGGTCGACCGGCCGACCCGGTCGCCCTCGCGCTGGCGTGCGGTGCCGACGCGCTGTGCCCGCACTGGTCGTCCGTCACCCCGGACGACGTCGCCGCGATCCAGCGGGCTGGCCTGGCGGTGTGCGTCTGGACAACGAACGAGCCTTCCGAGATCGACGCGGCGCTCCGGATGGGGGTCGATGCGCTGACCAGCGACGTTCCGGAGCGCATCGCGGCTATCCCTTCACGAGCCCGCTGAGCTCTTCCGACGCCCGAGCGACCTGACTCTCCAGGTAGCGCAGGTGGCTCTCGTCCTGGTGGTGATTGGTTTCGAGCAGACCGATGATCTCGCGGTTTTCGACGCACTGTTGGACCTGGATGAAGATGCGCCCATCCATCGCCGTTTGAAATACCAGTAGCAGCAGGCCGCGAATGAACCGAAACGCGGTTTCCTGGCTCGCGGCCAGAATCGCTTCGCCGAGGTGGCGTCCCCGGTCGATCGAGACCTGCGCGCCGGCCTCGGCGCCAATCATCATGCGGAGGGCCTGGCGCAGGTTCTCGACGTGCTGTTGATCCTCCGCGACGAGGCGCTCGAGGTGACCGCGAAAGTCCGCGTCATTCGTTCGCGACGCCAGGTCTTGCTCGGTGTGCAGCACGATCTGCTCGATGCCGTACACCTCGCCGATCTGATCGACCACGAATTGTAGCCCACTGGCGGCGTTGACCGACGCCCGTGCCATACTCGTTCCTCCTGGCTCAGCTTTCATTGATGCTCTCATGGTGCCATCCAGCAAGCGTTATGCCGCTCCCGTGATCACTCCCCTGGCGGGATCGGCGGCGCGACTCGACGCTGGCGAAACTGGTCGAGCGTTCCATCGACCAGAGCCTGTCGTAGCTCGGCGACCAGATCGTGGCAATAGGTCAGGTTGTGGAGGGTCGCCAGACGGTGGCCGAGCAGCTCGCCGGCGCGAAGTAGGTGGTGCAGATAGGCGCGACTGAACTTTCGACAGGCAAGGCAGCGGCAGGTCGGGGCGATGGGACGCTCGTCCGACCGATACCGCGCGGACACGATGCGCAGGCGACCACCCGGGTGCAGGAGCGCGCCATTCCGCGCCAGGCGGGTCGGATACACCGAGTCGAAGAGATCGATTCCGCGCTCGACGATGGTCAGAAAGTCGACCGGATCCCCAACTCCCATCGCGTAGCGCGGTCGATCGTTCGGCAGCAGGTCGGCGACCCAGTCGAGGGAATTAGTCGTCTGTTCCTTCGAAAAGCCGATCGATTCACCTCCTACCGCGATACCGGGCAAGTCGAGCGAAAGGATCGTCTCGGCGCTCCAGCGTCGGAGATCGCGGAAATTTCCACCTTGAACGATTCCGAACAGGGCCTGGGGAACGGCTCGGTGCGATTGGCAGGCCTGCCAGCGGTCGCGGCACCGTCGGGCCCAGCGGTGGGTGCGCTCGGCCGCGGAACGGGCGTAGGCTTCGCTGGCATCCCCGGGCGTACACTCGTCGAACGCCATCACCACGTCGGCGCCGATCTGACTTTGCAGATCGATCGCCGACTCGGGCGTCAAGCGCCACGCCGCGCCGTCGAGGTGCGATCGGAAGGATACTCCGTTTTCGTCAATCCTGACCAACGGACTCCGGGCGGCGCGGCGACCCAGGCTCCAAACCTGAAATCCGCCGGAGTCGGTAAGGATTGGCCCCGGCCAGCCCATGAACTGGTGCAGCCCACCCAGCCGCGCGATCAGATCCGCCCCCGGGCGCAGCGCCAGGTGGTAGGTGTTGGCGAGGATCATGCGCGACCCAACCTCACGGATCTCCGCCGGATCGAGCGCCTTCACCGATCCTTGCGTTCCCACTGGCATAAACGCCGGCGTCTCGACGATGCCGTGCGGCGTGACGAACCGGCCGGCCCGGGCACGGGTGGCCCGGTCACGGGCGATGGTTTCGAATTCAAACATGGGGGGCGGGCTGCATGACCTCGAGGGGAATGCCATCTGGATCGGCGAAGTAGGCGGCGAAGGCGCCCCGGTTGGTCCCGGCGGTGATTGGCACCGGTGGAGACTTGAAGCGCACGCCGAGGGCGAGCAGCTCCCGGTAAAATCCTTGAATGTCGTCGACCAGGAAAGCAACGTGGGCGCTTCCGGGTCGGTTGGTCGCGAGATCGCCCACCTGGCCCTGATGGTTGAGGTACTGGTTGAGCTCGAGGCGACATTCTGGGTGGCCGGGCACCGCCAGGAAGACCGTGTGCAGTCGCAGCTCCGGGTACCCGACGATTTGTCCGAGATAGTCGGCATCGGGAGTCTGGTCGACGAGAACCTCCATTCCCAGCAGATCGCGGTAGAACCGAAGCGAACGGTCCATGTTGGACACCGTAAAGCTCGTGTGGTGCATCGCGGCGGTTCGAATCACAGCGTCACTCCCATTATCCTCGTCGGCCCCTGAACGAAAGATGAATACCACCGAGAAATCCGGCCGGCCGCTCGGTCTGGTGGTAGACTCGTAAGTAAGAACACCTGGAGAGTTTATCCTTATGGCCGTACCTCGCGAACATGATCCCGAATTTTTGCGCTGGCTCGTCGAGGCGCAAACGTTGCGCGCCGCCGGCTTCGAGCGCCGCGTGGATTGGATTTTTCCCAACAGCCTCTGGGACGGACCGGCCGCCGACGAGCTCCGCGATCTCCTGGACTCGCCGCCGCCCGGACGACGCGCGGCCCTGAGCCTCGCGCTCGGCTACGAGTTCGATCCGCGCCGGCTGCGCTTCGAAGAGCTGGCCAGACGTTTGATCATCATCGAGAAATTCCGCGGCGAGGGCGTCGAGCGACTGATCCAGTCGCCGGTCCTCTACCAGAGTCGGCCCCGCTGGGACGTCTACGCGTCGCGACGACGCTGCCTGGCGATCGTCAACCACCTCGCGTCGGAAAAAGACGTTCTGGGACACTTGCGCCACAGCGGCCTGCGCTCGGTCATCTGGGCGCCGGACCCGGCGGAGCGCGGCCAGCCGGATCGGTGGGTGGGCCTGCGCTACGACGCTATCAATCCCCCCGATCCGACCGCGCGAAACTGGTTTGACGAAACGGTTCGCCAGAGCGAGCAAGAGAGCATCACCCGCCGGACGCTGACCCTCGAGCTGAAAGGTGGCGAAAAAGACGCGCCCCTTGCCCAGGCGGCGGTCGACAACCTCAGGGCCCACCTTCGAGAGCGGCTTGGCGCGCTGGGCTAGCGCGCCGCCGGTGCTACTCGACCTCGAGGATCAGCTCGATCTCGACCGGAATACCGCCGGGCAGGCCCGCCATGCCCACCGCCGAGCGCGCGTGCTGGCCCCGTTCTCCGAAGAGCTCCATCAGGAGCTCGGAGCAGCCGTTGACGACTTGAGGCTGCTGGGTGAATCCAGGCGCTGAGTTGACCATGCCAAGGACCTTGACGACCTGTTTCACTCGGCTGAGCTCGCCAAGCTCCGACTTGGCGGCCGAGAGCAGGTTGAGCGCGCAACCTCGAGCGGCCTCGTATCCTTGCTCGGCGGTGTACTCGTTTCCGCACTGGCCGACCCAGGTCTTGTCGCCCCAATTCGGGCCGTTACCGGAAAGGTACAGCAGGTTGCCGGTGCGAACCGCCGGCACCAGTGGGCGGGACCCGCGCTCGACGCGCTTGAGCTCGATGCCCTTCTGATGAAGCTTTTCTTCGGGCGTCACGACGTCCTCCAGGTCAATCGAATTTTTCGGGTGGTCGAGAAATGGAGTGGAAGAGCGGAAGACCCCGCGTTCATCGCCGCCTGAGACTCCGAAGCCGCTCCGCCCCACATTATAGCCGAATCGCACGCGAAGGGTGAGACCGAGGTCGCAATCTTCGGAGTCGGCGCGTTGACACGTTCTGGCCGATCCAGTATACTCTAGGTGCTGTGAGAGCCACGCGGGTGTGGCGGAATTAGGTAGACGCGCCAGCTTGAGGGGCTGTTGGGAGCCAACTCCCGTGGAGGTTCGAGTCCTCTCACCCGCACCGTAGCGCTCGCGGAAGTGGTGCAGTGGTAGCACATCTCCTTGCCAAGGAGAAGGTCGCGGGTTCGAATCCCGTCTTCCGCTCCGTGGCGACGTGGCCAAGAGGTTAAGGCGGGGGTCTGCAAAACCCCTATCGGCGGTTCGAATCCGCCCGTCGCCTCCGTGGACGATCCTCCCGACGCGCGCAGCAAGCTCCCCCCGATTGGTTTCGATGGCATCACGAGCCGGAGTGGCGGAATCGGCAGACGCGACGGTCTCAAAAACCGTTGAAGGCAACTTCGTGTGGGTTCAAGTCCCTCCTCCGGCACCCTTTACCCCGACTCTTTTTTGGCCTCATCGAGCGTCAGGTACGTCGCGAGCTTCTCGTGCAGGACCTTCAAATCGAATGGCTTGGCGAGGAAATCATCGCAGCCGGCCCGCAGGGCGCGCGACAAGCCCTCGCGTTTGTCGAGCACGGTCAGCGCGATCACCGGGATGTCCCGGGTCGCGGGGTCCGCTTTCAAGCGTTTGACGACTTCGAAGCCGCCCAGCCCCGGCAGGAGGAGGTCGAGGAGCACGAGCGAGGGCTGAGTCTGTCGCGCGAGCTCGACCGCTTCTTCGCCGTCGGTCGCGACGACCGTGGGAATCGCGTAGAAGTCAAGCACGGCCTTGAGTAACCCTCGGACGTCAGGCTCGTCGTCGACGACGAGCACGGGGTTTCGACTCATCACAACCCTCCGGCCAATCAAACCGAGAACGTTGCCCGATGCCCGGCCTCATTATTCCCGTCCAACCCCGTCAGTGATCCGATAGATAGTACCCCGCCCCGTGAACGACGCGGATCGCTCCAGTGCCCTGCCGCGGCAAGCTCAGCTTCGAGCGCACGTGGCTGATGTGGGTCTTGAGCACGGCCGGATCGCCTCCATCGTACCCCCAGACGTGATCCGCCAGGCGCGCGAAGCTGACGACGCGTCCGACGTTGGCGGCAAGAATGTTCAGGATGCGAAACTCGATCGGAGTGAGCTGGACCCAGGTGGTGCCCTTGCGCACGCGATGGGCCTCGAGGTCAAGAGTGAGGTCGCCAACGTGGATTTCGCGGACCGGCTCCGGAACCCGAACGTCCGTGCTTCGCCGCAAGATCGCCCGAATGCGCATCGCGAGTTGTTTCGGGCTGAACGGCTTCGTCACGTAATCGTCGGCGCCGTGGATGAACCCCTGGACGATGTGCTCTTCGTCACCCGCCGCGGTTAGCATGATGACCGGCGTCTGCGACGTCTGCCGGATCTGCTGGCAGACCTCGAATCCGCTCATCCGCGGCATCCCAACGTCGAGCAGGACGAGGTCTGGCTCGTCCGATTGCCACCGTCGCAGCGCCTGCGCGCCGTCCGTCGCCACGATGATATTGAATCCCTCACGCCGCAGAGCATAGGCGGTAACGTCGAGCATGTCGGCGTCGTCGTCGGCCAACAGTATCTTCATGAAGGGCTCCTTCATCATCGACTGGCGGTGTTGAGGGATTGGCGGCTTTGGAAACCGTGGAAGATGCTCGACCTCCTCATGCCGCGACCGACGACGTCGCGGCGTCATCATCTGGTGCGATCTTGCGCAATCATAACCAAACCTCGCGAAAGAAGCAACAAGGCTAGCGACGGTCAAACTGGACTGACACCGCTCGCGCCCCGCTCCAATTTTAGACGACGACGCGGTCGGTCCGCCGGGACGCGACGCGCTCGCGGAGGAAAGCGGGCAACAGCCGCGCCTCCTCGACGCCAAAGAGCAGCAGGAGCACGACGTACGTCACCACGACGGCAAGGGCACACGCGATCAAGTAGAGCAACAGGTGCAGCGTCGAATCCGGGGCCGGGTGGGCGAATCGGATCGCGGCGGCGACCCCGGCTGCGGCCAATCCGGCGGCGACCGCCCGCGCCAGGGTCCAACCAACCCCTTGCCCGCGCAGCGATCCGATCGACTTCCCCAGGAGAAGTGCCAGGACGACGGCGTGCAGGCTATTTTGCAGGGTATTCGCGATGATCAGTCCGCTGAGGCCAAGGTGGTAAGGACCGATCAAGGTGAGAGCCGACGCCAGGTACACGCCGACGCCTCCCAGACCGACGAGCATCGGGGTCACGGTGTCCTTGCGCGCGTAGAAGGCATAGACCAGAATCTGGTCGACCGCGACGAACGGGAGCTGGGGAGCGTACAGCAGGAAAGCCGCGGCGGTGACGCTCGTCGCCGTCGCGTCGAAGGCTCCCCGCTGGAAGAGAAGCCGGATCACCGGCACGGCGAAAGCGACGAGAAAGACCGTCACCGGAATGATTCCGAGGAGGGCCAGGCGCAGCCCGATGGCCAGGGTGTGCCGAAAGCCCGGCAGGTCATCCACCAGCCGAGAGAGAATTGGGAGCACCGCGAGCGAGAGGCCGGTCGCCACTAGTCCGAGGGGAAGCTGGACGAGGTAGGTCGCCACGCGCATGATCGCGACGCTCTGGTCGCCGGTCCCCCAGGCCAGGTTAGTGTCGATAATGACCCCGACTTCGGTGATGACCAGACCGGCGGCGACCGGCGCGTACAGTCGAATGATCCGTGCCACCGCCGGGTGGCGCGGATTGAATCCCCAATGAATCGGGATGCCGCGAAGCCCCGGCACCACGGCGACGAACTGGAGCATCGCCCCAACCACCACGCCGAGCACCAGGCTCGTCGGCCCGAGCTGGCGATGGGTCAGGACGACCGTCGCGATCAGTCCGGCGTTGTAAAGGGCGATCGAGACCGCGGGGTAGGCGTACCAGCGCCGCGAGTAACAGACCGCGGCGGTGACCCCCGACATGCCCAGGAAAAACAAAGCCGGGGTGACGATTCTGACGAAGGCGAGGGTGATCGTGTGATCGTTGGACTTCGCCTGAATGAGCAGGATATCGGTCAAGGGGACTGCCGCCAAGAGCAGAAGCAGCACGATCACCAGGAGGACCATCGCGGCGCCGACCAGCAGGGTTCCGATCACCTGCCCGAGCCCGTCCGCGTCTTCGGACTCGGCGTATTCGCTGAGGACCGGAACCAGCGCGGCGCTCACCGCGCCACCGATCACCAGGTCGTAAAACATCGTCGGAACGCGGGCCGCGGTACCAAAAGCCGAGACCGCGACCGAGATTCCAAAGAACGCGGCGATCACCTGCTCGCGAATCAGTCCGAGCAGGCGGCTGACCAGGTTACCAAGCAGCAGCAGGAGCGCTGCCCCGAGGATGTGTCGTCGATTACTCACGGCTCTCGATGGCGAACCCGATCGACCAGGGCGGAGGTGGAGTGGCCGGCGACCAGCGGAATCAGCACCACCCGCGCGCCGATCCGCTGGGCCACCGCGGCCTCGGGCAGCGGATGGCCGGTCGGGCCGTAATCACCGCCCTTGACGTAGACGTCGGGCTTCAGCGCGTCGAGGATTGTCTCGGCCGTTGGCTCGTCGAAGATCGTGACCAGGTCCACGCAACGCAGGGACGCGAGCACCTCGGCGCGTTCGGCCTCGGGAACGATCGGCCGCGACGCCCCCTTCAACGTCCGGGTCGAGGCATCCGAGTTCAAGGCGACGATCAGGTGGCCGATCGATCGCGCCTGCTGAAGGTAGCGAATGTGACCGACGTGCAGGAGGTCGAAGCAACCGTTGGTCAGCACCACGGTTTGTCCATCACGCCACCAGCGGGCGCGGACTTCGACGGCCCGATCGCGAGTGACCACGCGCGACGCCACCTTCCCTCCAAATCTCAACCGGTTCGGAGCGCGGCAGAGGAGCCAAACGATTGTAGACTGCCCGTGCCCCCGATGCAATAATCTTGCTTTGCGGCCGCCCGCCCGGTTACTCATTTCTTGTCTTGCGGTAGGGGCTCTGATATAATGGCATCGCTGGAGACTGGCTTCACCGGGGCGGTCTCGTCGGGCGAGAGCGCAACGACGGACACCCGATCGCTGACGAGCGATTGTTTTGGGCCGAGCGGTGAGGTCGAGGGATCACCAATGCAGCCAAACGGTGACGATGCACCGGGCGCGATTCCTGAATCAAGGAGGCCTGTCCAGGCCGAACCGATCCAGGTGGAAGCCCATCGTCAGGAAGAATCGGACGCGAGCCCGCCAGAAGAGGACATGGGTCGGCTGATGGCGGTCGCCGAGCAAGAGTACCACGCGCCGCGCCGCGGGGACATGCTCGAAGGCGTCGTCGTCTCGATCGACCGCGATGGCGTCCTGGTCGACATCGGCGCCAAGTCCGAGGGCCTCATTCCGCTGTCGGACGCCCAGAGGCTGGTCGACGGCCACGAGCTGGCGGTCGGGGATCCGGTCTTCGTCGCGGTCATCCAACCGGAAGGGCGTGGCGACCATACCCTCCTCTCGCTCAGTCGAGCGCGCTCGGAGCGCGGCTGGAAGGACCTCCAGACGGGCGCCGAGGCCGGCACGATGTTCCACGGTCGGGTCGCGGAGACCAATCGGGGCGGTCTGGTCGTCGAGGTCGAAGGGGTTCGCGGCTTCATGCCGTTGAGTCAGATTTCGAGCGTCCGGGTCAACGGCCTGGTCGGAGACGATCTGGACCGCGCGCTAGGCGAGGTGATCGGCCGAGACGTCCCGATCAAGGTGCTCGAGGTCAATCGGAAGCGCAACCGGCTGATTCTTTCGGAACGCGCCGCGGTCCAGGAGTTGCGCCAACAACGGCGCGACCAGTTGCTCGCGGAGCTTCACGAAGGAGAAATTCGGACCGGCCGGGTGACGCGGATCTGCGAGTTCGGCGCTTTCGTCGATCTAGGGGGCGCGGACGGCCTCGTTCATCTGTCCGAGCTTGCCTGGCATCAGGTCACCAACCCCGCCGACGTCGTGCAGGTTGGTGAGGAGATCAACGTCCTGGTGATTGGGATCGACCAGGAACGCCGCAAGATCTCCCTGAGTCTCCGGCGAACCCAGGCCGAGCCCTGGGCAACCGCCGCCGAACACTACAAAGTCGGGGCGCTCGTCCAGGGGCGGATCACCCGTTTGACGGCGTTCGGCGCCTTCGCGCAGCTCGACGACGGGATCGAGGGTCTGATCCACGTGAGCGAGTTGAGCAACCATCACGTGGCGCATCCGCGCAACGTCGTCAAGGAAGGCGACGAGCTGACGCTCCGGGTCCTGCGGGTCGAGCCCGAGCGGCGGCGGCTCGGGTTGAGCCTCCGCCAGGTCGACGTGATGGACCGGGGGGAGCTAGCGTAATGGTCAGGTCCAGACTGGCTCATTGGTCAGCGGAGATCGCGGATGACATGCGGTATGATGAACCATGGGCGGCGAAACCGGGGCGGATGACCGCTCTTAACCTAGGGGGACAGTCGTGGCGGACAGATTCGATAAGTTTACCGAACGTGCTCGCAAGGTCCTGACGTTAGCGCAAGAAGAGGCGCAGCGATTCAACCACAACTACATCGGGACCGAGCACCTGCTGCTTGGCCTCGTTCGAGAGGGTGATGGAGTCGCCGCCAAAGTCCTGGCCAACATGGGCGTCGAGCTCAACAAGGTGCGCTCGGCGGTCGAGTTCATCATCGGACGCGGCGACCGCATGGTGATGGGCGAGATCGGCCTGACGCCCCGGGCGAAGAAGGTCATCGAGCTCGCGGTGGACGAGGCACGTCGCCTGAATCATCACTACATCGGGACCGAGCACCTGCTGCTCGGGCTGGTCCGCGAGGGCGAAGGGATCGCCGCCGGCGTCCTGGAAAGCCTTGGCGTCAGCCTCGACAAGGTGCGAGCCCAGGTCATCCACGTCTTGAGCCAGAGCTCCTCCTATTCGCAGCACGAATCCCGCCAGGCGACCCGCACCCCGACGATCGATCAGATGGGAATCGACATGACCGCGCTCGCCCGCGCCGGCAAGCTCGATCCTTGCATCGGGCGCCAGAAGGAGATCGAGCGGGTCGTCCAGATCCTTAGCCGCCGCACCAAGAACAATCCGGCGCTGATCGGCGAGCCGGGCGTCGGCAAGACGGCGATCGTCGAGGGACTGGCCCAGCGCATTATCAACGGGGACGTTCCAGAGACGCTCCTTGGCAAGCGCCTGGTGACCCTCGACATCGGCGCGCTCGTCGCGGGAACGAAGTATCGCGGTGAGTTCGAAGAGCGCCTGAAGAAGATCATCGAAGAGATTCGCACCGCCGGCAACTGCATGATGTTCATCGACGAGCTGCACACGCTGGTCGGGGCCGGCGCGGCCGAGGGCGCGGTCGACGCGGCGAACATCCTCAAGCCGTCCCTGGCCCGGGGCGAGCTGCAGTGCATCGGCGCGACGACGCTCGATGAATATCGGAAGTACATCGAGCGAGATGCCGCGCTGGAACGGCGGTTCCAGCCGGTCCACGTCGACGAGCCATCGGTCGAGGAGACCATCCTGATCCTCAAGGGAATCAAGGACCGGTACGAGGCCCACCACCGGCTCGAGATCACCGACGAGGCGCTCAAGGCGGCCGCCGAGCTGGCGGCGCGTTACATCACCGATCGGTTCTTGCCAGACAAGGCGATCGATCTGGTCGACGAGGCGTCGTCGCGCGTTCGCCTGCAGCGCTCGGCCGCTCCCCCGACCTTGAAGGACGCGATGCGTGGCCTGGAGACGGTGCAGCACGAGAAGGAGTCGGCGATCACCTCGCAGCTTTACGAACAGGCGGCCGAGCTACGTGACCGCGAGGTGAAGCTGCGCGAGAAGATCGACAAGATCGAGGCGGGCTGGCACGAGGAACAGGGGACCGAGCGGCCGAAGGTGACCGAGGAGAACATCGCCGAAGTCGTTTCAATGTGGACCGGTATCCCGGTGACCCGGATCGCGATGGAGGAATCGCAGCGCCTGCTCCAGATGGAGGAGACGCTCCACAAGCGTGTCGTCGGCCAGGAGGAGGCGATCAACACGGTCGCCAAGGCGGTGCGCCGGGCGCGGGCCGGTCTCAAGGACCCGAAGCGGCCAATCGGCTCGTTCATCTTCCTCGGACCGACCGGCGTCGGCAAGACCGAGACGGCGCGCGCCCTCGCCGAGTTCCTCTTCGGCTCGGAAGAGAACATGATCAAGATCGACATGTCCGAGTTCATGGAGCGGCACTCGGTTGCCCGACTGGTCGGCGCGCCCCCTGGATACATCGGTTACGAAGAGGGCGGTCAGCTGACCGAGGCGGTGCGGCGCAAGTCGTACTCGGTGGTCCTGCTCGACGAGATCGAAAAGGCGCACCCGGAAGTCTTCAACATGCTCCTCCAGATTATGGACGACGGCCGCCTGACCGACGCAAAGGGGCGCAAAGTCGACTTTCGCAATACGATCATCGTCATGACGTCGAACGTGGGCTCGGACCTGCTGAAGCGCGATACGTCGCTTGGGTTCGCGGTGAGCCGGGATGAGATCAAGTCGGAGCAGGAAGCCTACAACAAGCTCAAGGACAAGGTCATGGGCGAGCTGAAGAAGACTTTCCGCCCCGAGTTTCTCAACCGCCTCGACGCCACCGTGGTGTTCCGGTCGTTGAGCAAGCTGCAGATCCGGTCGATGGTCGATCTGATGCTCAATCGGGTACGGACCCAGTTGACCGAGCAGCAGTTGAAGCTCGAGCTCGACGACGATGCCAAGGACTTCCTGGCCCAGAAGGGGTGGGATCCGCAGCTCGGCGGTCGTCCACTGCGCCGGGCGATCCAGAACATGATCGAGGACGCGCTCGCCGAAGGCGTGCTCCAGGGCAAGTACAAGCCAGGCGATACCATCGTCGCCCGGGTGGCCGGCGACGAGCTCGCGCTCGAAGTTGCCGACCTGGTTCCGGCTTAAGCAGAGCGAATCTCGTCGGAAACCCAACAGGGGCGCGTTCAGCGCCCCTGTTGGGTTTCCGGCTCAACCCGCCACGGTTCGTCGATCGGGCGAGAAAGAAAGCAATGGCACCAGGAAAAGGTCGGCCTCGCGTCGTCTACGTCTGCCAGCAGTGCTCGGCGCAAAGCCCGAAGTGGGCGGGCCGCTGCGCGGAGTGTGGGGCCTGGAACTCGCTGCTCGAGGCGGTCGAGGAGCCGGTCGCGACCGGGGCGCGCTCCTGGAACCTTCCCCGAACGAGCCCGGTCAGCCTGAAGACCCTTCGCTCGCGACCCTTCGACCGGGTGGTCGTGCCAGGGACCGAGTTCAATCGTGCCCTTGGCGGCGGAATCGTGCCGGGATCGCTGGTCTTGCTCGGCGGCGATCCGGGGATTGGCAAGTCGACCCTGCTGCTCCAGGTATCGGCTGAGGTGGCGCGCCTCGGTGGCCCGGTTCTCTACGTCTCGGGCGAGGAATCGGCCGAGCAGATCAAGCTACGCGCCGACCGGCTGGGCATCGATACCGACGACCTGCTCGTCCTGGCCGAAACGCGCCTGGGCGAGATTCAGAGTCAGATCGAGACCCTGGCGCCAGCCATGGTCGTCGTCGACTCGATTCAAACGATGTACCTCGACGACATCGGATCGGCCGCGGGAAGCGTGACCCAGGTCCGAGAGTGCGCCATGACCTTGCTCCGCGCGGCCAAGGCGACGCGGCGACCAATCTTCATCGTTGGCCACGTGACCAAGGAAGGGACGATCGCCGGCCCGCGGATGCTCGAGCACATCGTGGACACCGTGCTTTATCTGGAAGGCGAGCGCTTTCAGTCATTTCGCCTCCTGCGCGCGGTGAAGAATCGCTTCGGCTCGACCAACGAAGTGGGCGTGTTCGAGATGCGTGGCGAGGGGCTCGCCGAAGTGGCCAATCCGTCCGAGCTGTTCCTCGAGGAGCTTCCCGCCAACGCCGATGGCTCGACGGTGGCGATCACGCTCGAGGGCACCCGGCCGCTCCTGGTCGAAGTCCAGGCATTGACCAGCCCGACGAGCTTTGGACTGCCGCGACGGACGGCGACCGGAGTTGATCTGGGGCGAGTCCTGCTGCTGACGGCGGTGCTGACCAAGCGCATCGGCATCGGGCTGTCGAATCAGGACATCTACGTCAATGTCGTCGGCGGCTTTCGGATCAGCGAGCCCGCGGCGGACCTGGCCACCGCGGTGGCGATCGTCTCGAGCTACCG
>JBOGTX010000058.1:0-1528 GCA_050695695.1 Chloroflexota bacterium | reverse complement strand
AGCGCGACGATCGCCGAAACGGTGACCGCGCCGACCAGGGTGAAGGCGAACTCGGTGAAGAGCGCGCCGGTCAGGCCGCCCTGGAAGCCGATCGGCACGTAAACGGCAATCAGCACCACTGTCATGGCGATGATCGGTCCGCCGAGCTCGCGCGCCGCCTGGACCGCCGCCGGCAGCGGTCTCATCCCGTCCTCGAGATGGCGGTTGACGTTCTCGACGACAATGATCGCGTCGTCGACGACGAGGCCGATCGCCAGCACCAGGGCGAGCAGCGTCAACAGATTGATCGAGAAGCCGAAAGCCAGCATCATCATGAAGGTGCCGATGAGCGACACCGGAATCGCGATCGCCGGGATCATCACGGAGCGCAGCGAGCCGAGGAAGATGAACACCACCAGGATCACGATCAGAACGGCCTCGACGAGACTGCGGATCACCTCGTGGATCGAGCTGTTCACGAAATCCGTCGAATCGTAGATCACCTGGGCCTGAAGTCCTTGCGGGAGCTGCGACTGGATTTCAGGCAGCGCATCGTGCACCGTCTTGATGACGCTGAGAAGATTGGCCGACGGCGCCACCTGAATGCCGATATAGACCGCGTCCTGCCCGTCGAAAGCGACGCGCGTGTCGTAGCTGTCGGCGCCGAGCGTGACATTGGCGACATCGTCGAGGCGCACATTGGCGCCGTTCGCCTGCTTCACCACGAGATCGCGGAAAGCATCGAGCGAATGGAGATTGGTCGAGGCGGTGAGGTTCACCTGCACCATCTGGCCCTTGGTCGAGCCGATGCCCGAGATGTAGTTGTTGGCCTGCAGCGCTTGCGCGACATCCGCCGGGGTGACGCCGAACGCCGCCATTTTCTGCGGATCGAGCCAGGCCCTCAGCGCGAAGTTCTGCGCGCCGACGATCTCGGCGGTCTGCACGCCGGCGATCGCCTGGAACTTCGGCTGCACCACGCGCACGAGATAGTCGGTGATCTGGTTCCGGCCGAGCACGTCGCTCTTGAAGCCGAGATACATGGCGTCGAACGTCTGGCCGACCTTGATGGACAGCACCGGCTGCTGCGTGCCGGACGGAAGCTGGTTCAAGACCGAGCTCACTTTGCTCTGGATCTCGGTCATCGCCTTGTCGGGATCGTAATTGAGGCGAAGATTGACGGTGATCGTCGAGACGCTCGACTGGCTGGTCGAGCTCATATAGTCGATGCCATCCGCCTGGGCGATCGCGTTCTCCAAGGGCGTCGTGATGAAGCCCGCGACCACGTCGGGATCGGCGCCGTAATAGGTCGTCAACACGGTCACGACCGCGTTCTGGGTTTGCGGGAACTGATAGACCGGCAGGGTCGCGAGGGCGCGCAAGCCCAGCACCAGGATCAAAAGGCTGACCACCGTCGCCAACACCGGACGGCGGATAAAAAGGTCGGTGAAATTCATGGCCGCGCCTCAGCGTATGACGAGTTAAACCGACTCACCGGATTGTCATTGCGAGAGAAGCGAAGCAATCCAGCGCAACACATTCGGCTCTGGAT
>JBOGTX010000057.1:0-1915 GCA_050695695.1 Chloroflexota bacterium | reverse complement strand
GTATTCGCTTTCCATCCAGCCGGCGCCGATCCCGAGAATCACCCGAGATCCGGTGAGCGCCAGCAGGGTCGACACCATCTTCGCGAGCAGGGCGGGAGGGCGAAACGAGTTGCCCAGCACGATCTGTCCGTAGCGATAGCCGGGGTAGAGCGACGCGAAGTGGATAAGCGCCGTCCCGCACTCCAGGGTGTCCCAATCGGCGGGCGCCCAATCGGCGCCGGGCACCAGGTGATCGGACATCCAGACCGTCTGGAAAATACCTCCCTTCAGTGCGCTCAGGTGCTCGTGGATGCTCGGCAGCCAGGTTCCGAGCTTTGCTCCGGCCGGATCCCACATTGGCATGCGCCAGCCAAAGGTGACCTGATCCGGGCGGCCTTTCGCGGTCGTCATGCGTCTCCCTCCTACGCCGTTGCCAGCGCCGGAATGACTTTCTCCGCGAAGAGCCGCAGCGGCTCGACGTCGACCCAGTCCGGCGTCCGGAAGATCGCGTACTGGACGCCGACCCGCGCGTAGTCGCGAAAGGCTTCGACGAGCTGCTCGGGCGTCCCGATCAGGGCCCCACGGGTCGGGATGAAGTCGCGCAGGCGCTCCTGCTTCGCCGCGACCTCCGCCTCATCGCGACCGACGATCACCGTCGTATACATCGAGCGTGTGATCTCATCGTAGGGGCGTCCGACGCGCGCGCAGTGCTCGCGCAGAATCGCGAGGCGATTGCCGACCGTCTCGGGATCGCCGGAGATATTGCACCACTGGGCGTACTGGGCCACCAGCCGCAGGGTGACTTTCTCGCCGCTGCCGCCGATCATGATCGGCGGATGGGGCTTCTGGACCGGCGCCGGGTTGTCCATCACCTGGTCGAGACGGTAGAACTTGCCCTCGAAGCTGGCCGGTCGTTCGGTCCAGAGGGCGCGAATAACCCGAATTGCCTCCTCCAGTCGCTTCATCCGGACTGGCACTTCCTCGAACTCGCCCCAGCCGTACGCCTCGTATTCGCGCTTGTGCCAGCCGGCGCCGATTCCCAGGATCGTCCGTCCGTGGCTGATCTGATCCAGGGTGGTCGCCATCTTGGTGACCAGAGCCGGGTTTCGATACGGTATCCCGAGGACGAGCTGGCCGAGGCGGACCCGCCGGGTGATCGCCGCGATCGCGCCAAGGGCGGTGAAGCATTCCATCGCCGGCTCCGGATAAGGGTGGCCGGAGTAGCCGCCCTCGTAGAGGAAGTGGTCGTAGAGCCAGAGCGAGTCGAAGCCGCTCTCGTCGATCGCGCGGGCTGCCGCCGCGACGGCGTCCCACGGGTTGCCGGTGGGACCGCCAAAGTAGGGATTGACCTGGACTCCGAACCGCATCGCGCCCCCTTTTGTGATGTGCTACGTAACGCGCGCATGCTAGCAGGTATCGCCTTGAGAATCGAGCGGCGAAAGAGGTAGGATAGAGTATCCGCGACGCGCGATCCTTCAGCAGGTGGCACAAACAAAAGAACGACGAGGCTCACCGCGAAGGCGCGAAGAGCGCGAAGGGAGAAGCGAGAATCGAGAAGACAGTAGGTGGCGGACCCTTCATCGATCCCATTCTCGCTTCTCAACTCTCGATTCCTTCGTCCGCTTTGCGACCTTCGCGTCTTCGCGGTGTCGTAGCCCTTTTACGGAGGTGGCCATGGCGATCTACACCGAGCCGGCCGCGGCAGCGGCCACGCGGAAGCGCGAGAGCCTGCGACTCGTCGATACCGACATCCACAACGACCTGCCCAGCTTCGAGGAATTGCGTCCCTTCCTCGAACCGCGGTGGCATGCCTGGCTCGACGACGGTGGTCCCGCCTTCGCCAGTCGCGGCGTCGCCCACGTCGGCTCCGGCCGCATGGACGATGCGGTGAACGAGGCGGATAACCTGTGCGCCGGGGACCCGGTCTGGGTCCAGC
>JBOGTX010000056.1:0-3203 GCA_050695695.1 Chloroflexota bacterium | reverse complement strand
CCGCTTGGACTTCTTGGTGAAGGCGATGGCCGGCAAGAGTGCGGAGACCCGGGACACGATCCTACCAAACCAATTGGTCACGTCGAACCTACCTCCATCGAAAGTTGCGCGTTTCTCCACCGTTGGTTGCCAAGTTGCGCCATGAGGCGGGCAACGCTGATAGGTCGGAGCTAGCCACCTCCTCTTTCCGCAGGATATCGCGTCCGTTGGGCGAGGCGGCATCATCCCCTGCCGGGAGTCGCCTCGGTATGACCCGACGCGCGACCAGGGCCGGTGATATCTGCTGCCTCAGCCTTGAGGGCCACAGGCATGCTACCAGGAGTCGTGTCGCTTGTGACCTGTGGAAAACCCCAGGTTTTGACCTGGTATTTCTGTCAGGTAACCGACTGAGGCGAATGCCGCTGAGACCAAGGGGGAGCCTGGCTCATCGTCGTGGGGCCGCCCAGAAGGTGAGCGCGGCGACGAACAAGGCGAGCGTTCCAGGAAGCAGAAAGATCCCGATGCTCGGGGCGGAGAGAATGGCGATGATCAGCAGGAGCAGCGCGCACACCGTGAGCAGGATCCGCCGGGTGGTCGCGACCCCGGCCGCTGACCGGGGCGGGCCTTACCCCTCTTCGGGGACGCTTGGGCTGCCCTGAAGAAACGCGCTCGCGATTCGGTTGAATTCCTCCGGCTGTTCGAGCTGCGGGCAGTGGCCGCAGCGATCGATCACCGCGAGGCGCGCGTTGGGAATCAGGCGGCGGGCGGCCTCGCCGTGGGAGGGCGGGATGATCCAGTCGTTCCGGCCCCAGACCAGCAGCGTTGGCACGTTCAGCCCGGCCAGACGTTCCAGCCGGATGATCTCCGGACGTTGTCCCCGGAGATCCACCCCGGAACGCGCCGCGCCGACGATCGTCTCGGTCAGGTCCGGCCGGGCGATCCACTGCTTGCAGCGAGCGATCATCTCCGGCTCGGAGCCACGGGGATGGTAAAAGAGGTTGATCTTGCCGTGGAGCGCCAGCCAGCGGTTTAGCTCAATGAGCGCCGGCCCGACGAAGGGGACGGCGATCAGACGCCAGAAGAAGCTGACCTCGCGGCCAAGGCCGGCGCTATTCGAGAGAATCAACCGCTCGACGCGTCGCGGATGGCGAAGCGCGGTTTCCAAACAAACCAGGCCACCGAGCGAGTTGCCGACGAAGCTGGCCCGTTCCAGCCCGAGGGCGTCCAGAAATCCGATCATCAGGTCGGCCGTTTCGGTCAGCGTCGGAACCCGGGGGCCGCGCTCGGAGAAGCCACACCCCGGCAGGTCGAGCGCCAGCACCCGATGGTTTCGGGCGAGGGCGTCGATCGTGAAGCGCCAGTACTCCAACGACGCGCCGATACCGTGGACCAGCACCACCGGCGCGCCCCGGCCAACGTCCCAGTAGCGGAGGCGCAGGCCGTGGACCGCGACCGTGTTCTCGACGACTGCTGAAATTGCGTTGCTCCTGACCATCGCAAGAAATTCTACCATGGATGCCCCTAGCAGTTTGTCGGAGAGAACATGACTCTCCGTCGATCTGGCTGTGATAGATTGAGCGTATGGACAGAACATTCAAGACGGTGGACTACCAGGCCACGCTCGACGTAACGGTGCGGCTCGGCGACTGCTTGCCGCCCGATCACCTGGCGCACTTCGTCGTCGATACGATCGCGCAACTCGACCTGTCGGCCATCTACGCTCGGTACGGCCTGCGGGGTGGCGAACCCTACGCGCCGGAGATTCTCCTGGGCCTCCTGTTCTACGGCTATGCCACGGGCGTGTTCAGTTCGCGCAAGATCGAACGGGCGACCTATGAATCGGCGCCGTTTCGGTTCATCGCGGGCAATTTGCACCCGGACCACGACACGCTGGCGAGCTTCCGCAAGACCTTCCTGGTCGACCTGAAGGGCCTCTTCGTCCAGGTTCTCCTGATCGCCCAAGAGGTGGGCGTGCTCCAACTCGGGCGGATCAGTCTCGACGGCAGCAAGGTCCACGCGGATGCCTCCAAGAGCAAAGCGGTGAGCTACCCGCGTCTGCAGGCGATCGAACAGCGGCTGCAGACCGAGGTCGAGGAGTTGTTCGCCCTGGGCGAGCGGGCCGAGCACGAGCCGCTGCCCGAGGGCTTGGTCGTCGCCGACGAGGTCGCGCGGCGGCAGGTGCGGCTGGCGCAGTTGGCGCAGGCCAAAGCGGTACTGGAGGCGCGGGCGCAAGAACGCTTCGCGGCCGAGCAGACGGCGTACGAGGCGAAGCTGCGCGAGCGGGAGGAGAAGGCGCGCAAGGGAGGGGGGAAGCCGCGGGGCAAGCTGCCCGCGCCCCCGACGCCGGGGCCGCGGGCCAAAGACCAGTACAACTTCACCGATCCCGACTCGCGGATCATGAAGAACAGCACGAACCAGGGCTTCGACCAGGACTACAACGCGCAGGTGGCGGTCGACCAGGAGAGCCTCCTGATCGTGGGGGAATCGCTCTCCAATCATCCCACCGATCAGGCGGAAGCGGTGCCGACGGTGGACTCCATCCCGGCGGAGCTGGGGCAACCGGACGCCGCCGCCTTGGACACCGGTTTCTTCAGCGCCGTGAACATCGCGGCGTTGGAGCAGCGCGGGATCGAGCCGTACATCGCCACCGGGCGGGACACGCACAACCAGAGTTGGCGCGAGCGCTTCGCGGCCGAGCCGGCACCGCCGCCCGCGGGCGCCAGTCTGAAAGTGCAGATGGCCTACAAGCTCCAGACTGCCATCGGCAAAGCGATCTACGGCGCCCGCAAATGCACCGTCGAGCCGGTCATCGGGATTGTCAAGGAGGTGCTGGGGTTCCGCCAGTTCTCGCTGCGGGGCGCGCGGGCCGCGGCCGGCGAGTGGTGTCTGGTCTGCCTGGCGTTCAACCTGAAGCGCCTGCATCAGCTCACCTTCAGTCGAGCGTAGCCATGCTTCAGTGCGCCCACCAGGCGTCAGCCCCGCGCAGGAGCCCGCCGGACGCCAGTTGTGCATTGTCGCGCGTGACCATGCGCCGCGATCATGCCTTCGGCAGTTCATCGCGGGTCTCATTTGGCGGCTCCATCACCCAAAAAAGCGATCCGCCGGGCGGCATCAACCATTTCGAGTTATTCTCTCCGACAGACTGCTAGAAGCCGTGTTGTGTAATTTCGGTCAGCGACATCGGGAATTGGCTCTACACAAGGGCAAACACGTTGCCCTTGTGC
>JBOGTX010000055.1:0-2000 GCA_050695695.1 Chloroflexota bacterium | reverse complement strand
AGGGAAGGGTGATGTCCCAGAAACGCCTCCACTCGCTCGCGCCGTCGATCGCCGCCGCCTCGTCGAACTCCGGAGGAATTCCTTGCAGGCCGGCGATGAAGATGACCATGTAGAAGCCAATCGACTGCCAAACGGCCATGATGATGAGCGCGTACGGCGCGGTCTCGACCTGAGTGAGCCAGAAAACCGGGTTCCCCTGGGTGGCCGGAGCGATGAGCTGATTGACCAGCCCGGACGGGTTATACAGAAGTCCCCAGACCACCGAGACGACCACGCCCGAGAGGACGACCGGAATGAAATAGAGCGTCCGGTACAGGTCGCAGAAGCGGAATGGTCGGCTCAAGACCAGCGCGACCAGCATGGCCAGGATCACGAGGGGGATGCCGCGCCCGAAAGCGTACCCGAAGGTATTGCCAAGCGAGAGCAGGAAACGCTGATCACTCAGGAGCTCGACGTAGTTGCCGAATCCGATCAACCGTGGCGGACGGAGCAGATTGTAACTGGTCAGGCTGAGGTAGAAGGCGTTCAGCATCGGATAGATATTGAAGACCACCATCCAGACCATGGCCGGAAAGATAAACAGCGCGCCCCACAGCTCGCGCTTGCTCGTCATCGTCAATCGCAACGCCTCACCCCCGACAATCTCGTCGTCGCCCAGGGCAGCTCCCCGGGCGACGACTTCTGGCTCGACCGGTCGTCGGTTGCTTAACTCTTCGCGAGAATGGCGTCGATTTCGGCCTTGGCCTGATCGAGACTTTGCTTGGCCGAAACCTTCTGGAACGTCGTGCGCTTCATCGCCCGCAGGAGCGCGTCGTTGATCTCGATCCCGTGGACGTCTCGGATCGTGAAGGGCGTTCCCTTGGCGTCGTTCAAAAAGATATCGATAAACTGGAGCGACTGGAAGACCGGATTCTCCAGGAGAGCCTTCGTCGGCTGGAGCAGGCCGGCGCCCGCGATGTAGTCCGCTCCGTGGTCGGAGAGGAACTTGATCGTCTTCCAGGCCGCGGTGGCCACCTGAGGGGTGGCCTTGGCATTCACCATCCAGGAGTAGCCGTAGAGGACGGCGCCGGCGTGCTGCTTCGCGTCCTGGAACTGCGGAAAGGGCGCCGCCGCGATGTCGGGAAAGACCTTCGCGTACTGCTGCTCAATGCTGGAAAACGCCCAGAAGCCGATCATCGACATCGAGTTCTGGCTCTGAGCCAGGGCCTGGTTCGAGCCGAGCAGGTCAGGGCTGCCGAGCTGGTGGGTAAAGATCCAATCGTACTGGAACTGTAACGCCTGAACGAACGGGTCGGTGTTGATCAACGTTTGTTTGTGGTCGTCGGAGAGCGGCGTTCCCCCGAGCTGGGCCGCCATGCCCAGGAAAGTGAGCTGGGGAGACGTCCAGTCGCCCTGCTGGACTCCGTAGGTGAAGTCGTACCCCCGATGGCTCAGAAGCTTTCCCTGCTTCTTCGTCAGCTTGCCGGAGACCGGGATCATGTCCTCCCAGGTCTTCGGGAAGTTCTGCCACTTGGTCGCCGGCGCGGTCGCGACCAGAGAGATGTCCTCGGTGGCCAGGTCCTGGTGGTTCACCAGGGGCGCGTAGTTCGAGACTTCGGAGGGGATGCCATACAGCTTGCCGTTATATTTCGAGCCTTCGAGTGTCCCGGAGACGTACAGGTTGTCGAATGCGCTGGCGTCGGGCAGTCCCCACGGCGTTGGATCGACCAGGGTCGCCAGGCCCTGGGCCATGTACGTGTAGTTGTAGGACGTCGTGAGGTTATACATGTCCGGGCCGGTCCCGGACGCCATCGCGGCGGTCAGCTTCACCTCGTACTGGGTGGGAACGACGGTGTAGGCGACCGTGATCGCTGGCTGCAACGTCGCCCACTGACCGAAGAACTCCTTGTCGAGCTTCACCCGTGGCACGTGGTTGTGGGCCCAGAATTGCACGGTGACCGGCCCGGTCGCGGCTGGCTGCGCCTGGGCGGCCGGTTGGGCGGTCGCCGTCGGGGCCGGGG
>JBOGTX010000054.1:0-1931 GCA_050695695.1 Chloroflexota bacterium | reverse complement strand
GCATCGGTCATTGCTCTCGCCGAGCGCTTGAATACCGACCTGATCGTCACCCTCGACCGCCGCCACTTCAGTGCGATCCGTCCGCGTCACCGCGCTGGTTGGCGTCTCCTCCCGGACTGACCGACGCGCGCCGTACGTGCCAGTTGTTGACACCCTCCGACGTGCCTCACTATAATCCGCGCCAACGCACCTGCTTGGTGGGAGGGATCTCGACCGATGAAGATCACCCACGTCGAGCCGATCCTCTTCGATGCCGGGCTCGGGCGAGTCTGGCTGTTCGTCCGGATCGAGACCGACGCGGGAATCACCGGCCTCGGCGAGAGTACCACGACCGAGGCGTTCATGGCGGCCGGGGTGCTCCGGCGGCTTGCTGACACCCTGGTCGGCGAAGACCCGAGCCGAATCCAGGACCTCTGGCAGCGAATCTATTCGCGCTACTTCAACGTGCGGGGCGGGCCGCTCCTGCTCTGCGCGCTCAGCGGGATCGAGCATGCCCTCTGGGACATCAAGGGCAAGCTCGCCGGTCTACCGGTGCACGAGCTGCTCGGCGGCAAGGTCCGCGACCGGGTGCCGGCTTACGTCAACCACATGTTCTTCAGCGGCCTCGACGATCCTTCCGCCTACGCCGAGCGCGCCGCCGAAGCGGTCGAGCGCGGCTACCGGGCGATCAAGATCGAGCCGCACGGCCAGCTTCGCGGCAGCATCAGTCCGACGGAGCTCCATCACGTCTGCTCGCTGGTCCGGGCCGCGCGCGATGCAGTCGGGCCAAACGTCGAGATCGCGGTCGACAGCCACGCGCGCTTCAACGTCGCCGCCGCGATTCGGGTGGGGCGTGCGCTCGAGGAGTTCGATCCCCTTTTCTTCGAGGAGCCGGTCCCGCCGGAGAACGTCGCGGCGCTGAGCAAGGTGCGGCAATCGGTCGACGTCCCGATCGCGACCGGCGAGCGCCTCTACACCAAGTGGGGCTTCCGCGATCTGCTGGAGCAGCAGGCCGCCGAGATCATCCAGGTCGACGTCGCCCACTGTGGCGGCATCTTCGAGGCGCGCCTGATCGCGAGCCTGGCCGAGACCTACTTTACCGAGCTCGCGCCCCATAGCTGGTACGGACCGGTCTCGCTCGCGGCGTCGCTCCACCTGGACGCCTGCATTCCGAACCTGCTGATCCAGGAGATGCCGGTGCCCCACCATCTACCGCCCCAGCAGCGCGACCTGCTGGCAACGCCGCTGACCTTCGAGGCTGGCCACCTGGTCGTTCCCACGACGCCGGGCCTCGGGATCACCCTCGACGAGGACGTGCTGGCCGCGCACCGGTTGGAGATCTAACCCGGCAGCCAGGCCGGTCAGCAGGTCCGGCAACCGCGCCGAGCGCAAGGGAGGGATCGCCGAGCTGCCACGCGGATCGCACGGTTTCCGAATGCACGGCGCCGGATTGTCACCGCGATTGCAAGCGACGGATCTCCGGCTTTCGCCGCGCCAGGCCAGCGATTCCTCGCGAGGCGCGCGGAATGACCCCCGGAGCTTTTCGCGTTCTTTTCGCGGCGTTTCGTGGTCCAAACGCTTGCTCCTCACCTTGTTGACGTAGCCGCCTGGACTCGTTATAACCGCCAGGGAGAGCGGCGCATCGCCCGTCAAACGGATCTCTCCGGCCAGCTTGCCGCCAGCGTCGACGGCCCGATGACGGCGGGCCGTCAGTCGCCGCTCCTCGCCGACAAATCTTCAGGAGGAATCGAGAAATGTCCGAACGTCGAGTAGATTCGCCGGGCCTGGCGCGTATCGATCGTCGTCGCCTCTTGAGAGCCGCCGCGTTGGCGAGCGCGGCTCCCTTGTTGGAAGCGTGCTCGGGTTCCTCGACGGCCGCGCCGAAGTCGACCGCCGCTCCGGCTGCCGCCACGGCCCCGGCGACCGCGGCGTCGGCGCCGACCACCGTGGCG
>JBOGTX010000053.1:0-6326 GCA_050695695.1 Chloroflexota bacterium | reverse complement strand
CCTCGCCCCCTCTCCCTCGGAGATGGCGAGGGGGAACAGGGAGGCGCGCCGAGCGCGCCGCGTCCGTCTCCCCTCTCCACCGGAGGTGGAGAGGGGCGGGGGGTGAGGCCACGCGCCCGGTTGAGGTAGGAGATTCGACGTGACCTGGATCCAGGCGATCGCGCTGGCGCTGCTCCAAGGGGTGTCCGAGCTGTTTCCGATCAGCAGCCTCGGGCACACCGTCGTCGTGACGAGCCTCCTCGGCTGGGGCCAGCTTGAAGAGGGCACGTCGTTTCTGCCCTTCGTCGTGCTGCTCCACGTCGGCACGGCAGCGGCGCTGCTCACCTTTTTCTGGTGGGACTGGGTTCGGATCGTTCGCGCCCTCGTCGTCACGGCGGTCGCCGGGCGGGTCGACGCCGACCCAAACGGCCGGCTGGCCTGGCTGGTCGTGGCCGGGACGATTCCGGCCGGGCTGATCGGGCTCTTTCTCGAGCAGCCCTTGCGGAGCCTCTTCGCGTCGCCCGCGGTCGCCGCGACGTTCTTGATCGTGAACGGCGGGATTCTCCTGGCCGGCGAGCGCCTGCGCCGCCGGGCGGTCGTGGCATCCGGCGCGCCGGCGCTGGCCGGCGGCGGTTCGATCGAGGTCGCCCGGCCGGGCAAGCTCCTGGTGAGCGACGGCGGCGCCAACTCCGAGGCGGCACGGCGGCCGCTGGCGAGCATGTCGCTGGTCGAGGCGGTGCTCGTCGGGCTGGCCCAGGCGCTGGCGCTGGTTCCGGGCATCTCGCGCTCGGGCGTGACGATGGTCGCGGGCCTGCTGGTGGGCATGAGCCACGAAGACTCGGCCACCTTCGCCTTCCTGCTCGCCACGCCAATCATCGGCGCGGCCGGTCTGCTCGAGGTGCCCCAGCTTTTCGCCACCGCGGGCGCGACTTTACCGATGGCGCTTGTCGGCGGGGTCGTCGCCGGCCTTGCCGCCTATCTCAGCGTGCGTTTCCTGATGGGCTACTTCGAGACCGGGCGCCTTGACCCGTTCGGGGTTTACTGCCTCCTGGCGGGCGTCGGCTCGCTCGCGCTGATCGTCAAGTAATCAACCCGAGGTGTCCATGCAATCGAGCAATCTCTTCGCGATCGCCCTGGCCCTGGCCGGGCTGTCCGTGCTGGCCGGGATCTACTACCTGATTCCCAATGTTTATCACATTCTAACGACCCACGACGCGATGCAAATTCAAGTCAAGCACGCCATCGCGTTTTTCGCGCTGGCGGTCGTGCTGGTCGTGGGCGCCCGATTCGCCCGGAACAGCGTACCAATGAAGTAGCCCTAAGGTCACCCTGGCGGCACTTCACCGGACGGCCGGGCCGGCGTACAATAGGGCCCGGATCGCGCCGGGGACGATCGCTCGTCGCCACGGCCGGGAACCTGCATGCATGTAGGATCTGGCCAAGGCGGCTGGCGAGTCCTCGGGGCACCGCGTGGCTGGCTGGATTTCTTCTCTCGCCACTCCCAGGAATGGCGCCTCCACACCGTGAAGCTCGTGCGATCGGGTTAGCGGTTAGTCGTCTGCCATAACGGATGCTGCCACGTCGACTTCACGCGCGCAAAGGGGAAAAGAACGTGCTGGCACTCGAACCGAACGTCTCGACCGCCCTGGGTAGCCTGGCCGAGCTCGTCTACAACCTGCGCTGGACCTGGGATCCGCCGACTCAGCAATTGTTCGAGCGAATCTCGCCCAGGACCTGGACCTCCTCGCGGCATAATCCGGTCGTGATGTTGGCCGAACCCGAGCTCGGGCGCACCTCCCGGGCTCTCGGGGAAGACCCTGGCCTTTCCGACACCGTCGCCAGTCGCCACGCCGACCTCGCCGCCTATCTCGGCGCGAGTGTCGCCCCGCCCCCGCGCGTCGCCTACTTCTCGGCCGAGTTCGGTCTCCACGAGAGCCTGCCGATCTATTCGGGCGGCCTCGGCGTCCTGGCCGGCGACCACCTCAAGGCGGCGAGCGACCTGGGACTGCCGCTCGTCGGTGTCGGGCTCTTCTACCACCAGGGCTACTTTCAGCAGAAGATCGACGGCAATGGACGACAATCCGAGGAATATCCGGTCCTCGACCCGGACGCGCTGCCGCTGCGCCTGGTCTGCCGCGAGCATCAGCCAGTGGAGATCGCGATCGACCTGCCCGGTCGTACCGTCTCCGTTGGCATCTGGGAGGCGCGGGTCGGGCGGGTTGGGCTTTTCCTCCTGGACACGAACCTGCCGCACAACCTCCCGGAGGACCGCGAGATCACGGCGCGGCTGTATGGCGGCGACACGGACATGCGCCTCCGCCAGGAGATCGTTCTCGGGGTCGGGGGCGTCCGCGCCCTGGCCGCCCTGGGGATCGTCCCCGAGGTTTTTCACATGAACGAGGGGCACGCGGCGTTTCTGGCGCTCGAGCGGATTCGCCGACTGATGGCCGAGACCGGTTGCTCGTTCGACCAGGCGCGATCTCAGGTTCGCCAGCAGCTCGCCTTCACCACCCACACCTCGGTGCCGGCGGGGATCGACTACTTCGACCCGCGGGCGCTTCTCGCCTACTTCCGCCCCTTCCGCGAGGAGGTCGGCCTCGGCCCGGACGATTTGCTCGCGCTGGGACGCGAGAACCCCCACGATGGTGGCGCCTGGTTCTCGATGGCCGTGCTCGCGCTGAATACCGCGTCGCGCACCAACGCGGTCAGCCAGATTCACCAGAAAGTGGCCACCACCCTCTGGTCGGGCTTCACCACGCACCACGGCGACGCGCCGCCGATCCAGGCGATTACCAACGGCGTCCACACCGCGACCTGGGTCGCTCCGGCGATCGCCGACCGGTTCGACCGCCAGCTGGGGTTGGCCTGGAAGACGTATCCGGAGATGCGCAGCCTTCGCGATGCCCTGCGGGCGATCCCCGACGCCGAGCTCTGGGCGATCCGGAATCTGCTGCGCGCCCGCCTGGTCGAGGAAGCGCGCCGCTGGACCGGTCGTGATGACCTGCTCGATCCTGACGCGCTGACCATCGGGTTTGCTCGTCGCTTCGCCACCTACAAGCGGGCCGACCTGATCCTGCGCGACGTCGATCGCCTGGCGCGGATCCTTGGCAACCCGGACCGACCGGTCCAGATCGTCTTCGCCGGCAAGGCGCATCCCAGGGACGAGCCGGCCAAGGACGTGCTCCAGCGCCTCTGGCACGCCGCCAACGGACCGTTCCGACACGCCATCGCGGTCGTGGATGGTTACGACATCGGCATGGCGCGCACGCTGGTCCAGGGATGCGACCTCTGGCTGAACACCCCGCGGCGACCGCACGAGGCCAGCGGGACGAGTGGGATGAAAGCCGCCCTGAACGGCGCGCTCAACGCGAGCATCCTCGACGGCTGGTGGGACGAAGCCTACACCCCGGAGATCGGCTGGGCGATCGGCGACCGCGACGGTCACTGGGGAGAATCCGAGATCTGGGCGCGCGATGAGGCCGACGCGCGCGCCACCTACGACGTGCTCGAGCACCAGATCGCGCCACTGTTCTACGCCCGCGACGCCGCCGGCTATCCCTACCAGTGGCTGGAGATGGTCCGCGCCTCGATCGCCACCGTCGCGGCCGACTTCAGCGCGGCGCGCATGCTCGATCAGTACGGCGCCGGGCTGTACCGGACCTCAGAAAACGGGAATATCTCGCAGCGCGACGGTGATCGTGCTCATACCGGCTCGCCGTCGCCGAGGTCGTAGAGATCCGGCTCATCGACGATCCAGTCGAATGCTCCTCCGTGCTCGGCGATCTCGGCCAGCTCCCGTGCGGTGAGCTCTTCGGCAGTTGGCGGGATGACCGGGTGACCGTCCGCGGGCGGATCTTCGACGCTATCTTTCACCGGATCTACTCCTCTGGCCACTCTGGCTCGTTCGGGCCAACCTCGAAGAGCGCCGCGCCGCGGCGGCGTCCCCAGAGGGTCGCGCGCGAGCCCGAGGTGGGAATGTCGCCAGTGCTTCGCTCCAGCACCGCTTCGTCGAGCTCGACGCCCAGGCCGGGCCGGTCGCCCAGGATGATCCAGCCGTCTTCGATCCGGTTGTCCACCGTCTTGAAGACTTTCTCGCGTCCGGCGCCGACGACTTCCATCATCCAATGGTTGGGCAGGGCGGCGGCCAGGTGCGCCATGACGTTGCCCGGGCAGTTCATCATCGTGACCGGAATCTCGAACCCGTAGGCCAGGTCGGCGATCAGCAGCGCGCCGGTGATGCCGGAGTTGCCCTGGCCGATGTTCAAGACGTCGGCGGCCTGGTTCGCGACCAGTGGCATGAACTCACTGATATCGTCGAGGTTCTCGCCGGTCGCCACCGCGGCGCGAATCCCCTCGGAGACCTGGCGCAGCCCGCGGTAGTCCCAGCGGCGCGCCGGCTCCTCGGCCCAGGTGATCTCGAAGTGCTCCTCGAGGAAGCGAATGTTGCGAATCGCCTGCTTCGGCGACCAGTACTCGTTCGAGTCGATCAGAAGCGTCGGCGTCTTGCCCGAGGTCGCCAGCGCCTCGCGCATGATGCCAAGGCGGCGCAGATCGGTCTCGCGGTCGAGCCCGACTTTGAGCTTGCCGCCCGAGACGCCCTTCGCGGCCATCTCTCGATAGAACGCGGCGATTTGCTCGTCGGTGAGACAGAGGTCGATGCCGCTCGCGTAGGCCTTGACGCGACGCGTCGACGCTCCGAGGGTTTTCCAGAGCGGCTCGCCGTTGGCCTTCGCCTTCGCGTCCCAGAGCGCCACGTCGATCGCGCCGATCGCGCCGTTGACGATTCCTTTGTTCCCAGCCTTGAAGGCGGAGTCGATCAGCTTCTTCCAGAGGCCACGGACGCCGCGCGGGTCGCGCCCCACCAGCAGCTCGGTCACCAGCGAGTGAACGTGGCTGCGCGCGCCGGGCGACCCGAGCGAGACGCCGGTGACGCCGTCGTCGGTATCGATGAAAATCGCCAGGCTCGTCATGCGGTCGCGACCGACCGGATCGTTCGCGTCGCCGAGGGGGCGGTCCAGCGCCATCTCGAAAGGCTTCGTTCGCACGCCGGTGATCTTCACGCGCATCCTCCACGGTTTTGCTGGAGATTCTACTGATGCCGGTGGGAAGACGTAAAGCGTGGCGCTTCAGTTGGTCGATGTTGACAGCACCTCCGGTCGATGTCATTCTAAAGCCCGGCGCACCCGGACCCGTTCGAGCTAGCCGACCGATTGCCGGGCCCGGTGACGACCTTTGCCAACGGAGAGGAAAAAGCGTGTACGAAGCAATGATCGCCGAGACGATCGGCATCACGGGACACCACGGCGACACGATCCAGGCGTACTACGCCCGTCCGATCGTCGCGACCGCCGTTCCGGGCGTGATCGTCCTCCACCACATGCCAGGCTGGGACGAATGGAGCAAGGAGGTCACCCGCAAGCTCGCCTTCCACGGCTACGCCGCCATCTGCCCGCACCTCTACTCGCGGGTCGGATCGGGCCGCTGGGACGACGTCGCGGCCGCCGCGCGCGCCCGGGGTGGCGCATCGGACGCCCAGGTGGTCGGCGATGCCGAGGGCGCCGGGGCGTTCCTCCGCGCCCAGCCCGATGCCAGCGGCAAGGTCGGCTGCATCGGCTTCTGCTCCGGCGGCCGCCAGGCCTACATGCTGGCCTGCAAGATCCCTTCGCTCGACGCCGCGGTCGACTGCTGGGGTGGCCGGGTCGTCGCGCCGCCGGAGAGCCTGACCGAGCAACAACCGGTCGCGGTGATCGACATGACAAAGGACATGAGCTGCCCCCTGCTGGGAATCTTCGGCAACGACGACGCGAATCCGGACGTCCCGCAGGTGAATCAGATCGAAGAGGAGCTGCGCAAGCGGGGAAAAGACTACGAGTTCCATCGCTACGACGGGGCCGGTCATGGCTTCTTCGCGGTGGATCGGCCGGGCTATCGACCGGAGCAGGCGGTCGACGGATGGAAGAAGGTCTTTGCCTTTTACGAAAAGCACCTGCGGGGGGCCTGAGATGTGCAGCTGGATCACCGAAAAGGCCACGATTGCCGGCCACGGCAAGGGCGTCGCCGACTGGATTCCGTTGAACCGGGCCAACGTCTACTACGATCACCCGACCAGCGCGCCGCTGGACCATGCCCTGATCATCGACTTCGTCAACGAGTCGGCCGGACCCGGCGCCCGGGTCAGCGTCGAGTTGAGCGCGGACTCCGCCCGCGAGCTGCTGCGGGCGATTCAGGTCACCCTGGACACCGGCCAGGCCCGGCACGACCTGGCGATGCGGAACGGGAATTGAGAGGGAACATGAGGCATCCCAAACCTTGGATCTGGCGTCCGGACGCCGTAGGGCAGGGGGTGG
>JBOGTX010000052.1:0-3026 GCA_050695695.1 Chloroflexota bacterium | reverse complement strand
TCGTAGCCACCGGCCAGGGTCGCGTCCGGCCCAAGGCTGGTGACGAGCCCGGGCGTCGGCCCGCAGGCGTACCCGCCGCAGGTCTGGGTAGTCGAATAGCCGAGCTCGCTCACCTGGTTGTCGCCCCACGCCCAGACGGTGTGGGTAACCGGCGTCGGCGATAGAACCAGCGGGGAAGGTTTAGACTGATTCGCGGACGGATGACCGTTCCCGCCAGGCGTCGAACCACTTCCGCCAGGGGTCTGGGTTCCCACCGCGGGCGCGGCGGTGGGAACGACGCAGCCACGCCGGGCGTCGATGCGCCGAACGCGGGCGCCGGCCGGATAGCGGACCGAGCAGCCGGGGAGCAGCGGCGGTTGCGTCGGGGTCTTCGTCACGGCCGACGAGGTCGCCGGGGTGGGCGTTCCGGTCGGCGTGGGGGTGCCGGTGCGCGCCATGGTCGGCGTCGGGGTAGCCGAGGCGGGTTCCGCTGGCGTTCGAGTCGGCGTCGAGGTCAGTGTCGCGGAGACAGCGGTCTGCGCTGCTGTCTTCGGTAATCCAGTTGGCGTGGACGACGCCGATTGGGATGGGTTTTCACTCGACGGCGGTGGAGACGCGGCCGGGACCGCCGGCTGGCCGACGAGGCTTGACAGCATCGCCGCGACGACAACGACGCACCCCAAGACCACGAACTAGCCATCCGCCCATGAGATTCCGCCTCCGACCGATCGCAACCAGGCAATCGATAGATCCGCGGATACTCTACCACGGGCATGCCATGTCGGTACCTTAAGATTAGCCGAAGATTCTGTAAAATCTAGCTTAAGATCACATTAAGGCGAGCGCCCGACATAGCACTTACTATATCGGGCGCTTGCGAGACATCACATCCTTCGGCCACCCCAGGTCGCCGCGAGGGGGTGCCCTCTGGGCCGGGCCCTCGCCGCACTATGTCTCCCCGCTCGTTTCCTCGGCCGCCGTTCGAATCCGCGAATCCGCGGCATGGACGTCCTCGATCTTCGCCGCGCGGTAGGCCAGCAGGCGCTCGTGGAGCGCTGGGTCGGCGCTCGCCAGGATCTGCACCGCGAGTAGACCGGCGTTGGTGGCGTTGCCGATCGCCACCGTCGCGACCGGTACGCCGCGCGGCATCTGGACGATCGAGAGCAGCGAGTCCATTCCTTGCAGGTTCGACAGCGGCACCGGCACGCCGATCACCGGCAACACCGTGGTCGCGGCGAGCATGCCGGGCAAATGTGCCGCCCCGCCCGCGCCGGCTACGATCACCCTCAGTCCGCGTCCGTAAGCGGTGCGCGCGTACTCGGCCATCTCCAGCGGAGTTCGGTGCGCCGACACGACTCGAACCTCGTGGGGCACGCCGAACGACCGACAGATCTCCGCCGCCGCCTTCATCACCGGCCAGTCCGAGTCGCTGCCCATGACGATGCCAACTAGTGGCACAGCTTGGCCTGTTCGTTCTGTCATGCTAAATTCTTCTCCCTCACCAGACGATGCGCCGCGCGGCCCGGCGCGCGGTGGCCAGCGCGCCCTCCGGCGTGTCGCCGAGCGCGGTGATGTGGCCCATCTTCCGCCCCACTCGGACGTCTCGCTTGCCGTAGAGGTGCGGATATGCCCGTCCGACCGCCCGGGCCGGTTCGACGCCGCTGGGGTTGGCGAGCGCCGTTCGGGTGCCCAGCAAGTTCACCATCGCTGCACCCGGCGCGACCAGGTCGACCGGTCCCAGCGGCCACCCCAGGACGGCGCGCAAGTGGTTGGCGAACTGCGACGTCCGGCACGCCTCGATCGTATAGTGGCCCGAATTATGGGGACGCGGCGCCAATTCGTTCAAGAGCACGGCCCCATCATCCCGCCAGAACATCTCGACCCCGACTACTCCGACCGCGTCGACGGCTTCGACCGCCTGGATCGCGATCCGCCGCGCCTGCTCGGCGACGCCGGATGGGATCCGAGCGGGCGCGACCACTTCGTGGCAGATGTGATTCTGCTGAAACGTGTCGACGATCGGGTACGCCTCGATCGAGCCGTCCCGGCCCCGCGTGACCATGACCGCGATCTCGCCGGCGAATCGGACGAACTCCTCGACGTACAGATCAAGGTCCGCGTCGCGACGCTCGGTCGGACCGACCAGTGACCTGATGGCGGCAGGGCTCTCGCCCGGATCGGCGACCGTCACGTTGCCGTGGCCATCGTAGCCCAGTCGGCGCGCCTTCAACAGCAGCGGCCAGCCCAGATCGGCCCCGGCGGCCAGCAGGTCGGACTCGTCTCGAACCGGGTGGAAGCGCGGAACCGCCAGGCCCGCCCGGAAGAGCGTCTCCTTCTGCAGAAACTTGTCCTGAACGACGCGGAGCGTCTCGGGTGTCGGGTAGACCGGCGTGCCCCGGTCGACGAACCATTGGAGCGCATCGGCCGCGACGAACTCGCTCTCCAGGGTGATCAGGTCCACCCGCTCGGCCAGCGCCGCGCGCGCCGTGGCGTCCCGCCAGTCGCCGACGATCTCGTGGGACGGTCCGACGATCTGGCCGGCCGGCGATCCGGCCTCGCGCTCGAGAATCGTGACCTCGACGCCAAGATCGCGCGCCGCCTCGGCGGTCATACGCCCGAGCTGGCCACCGCCGAGGATGCCAACCCGCGGTCGCGAGCTACCCCGAACGCCCTCGCCGCGCGCCGGCGCTCCGGCGTCAGACAAGGCTCACCGCCTGACCGGTGGCCGCCGAGCGGTACGCCGCGTCGATCACCCGGGCGACGTCGAGCGCCTGGCGCGCTGGCGTCTCCGGCGGGCGCCCGGCCAGGACGGCCCGAACGAACTGGGTGGTCACGTCACCGAAGTCGCGATTGTCGGCGTCGGCCCGATCGATCAATCGCTCTTCGGTTGGCAGGCGATTCGCGCCAACGGTGATCCGAGTCAGCGGATCGAAGCGCGGCCCGGCCTCGGTCCCGAGTACGAACGTGGCGTTCGCCCCGGTGATGTTCGAGGCCCAGGCGGTCTCGAGCACGCCCGACGCGCCATTCTCGCAGGTGAACATCACCAC
>JBOGTX010000051.1:0-8181 GCA_050695695.1 Chloroflexota bacterium | reverse complement strand
CCTGGAAACCCACCTCCTGACCCTCGCGCCGGCCGAGACCGAGCTGGCGCCAATCATTCGCGCGCAAGTCCAAAAGGCGCGCCATCGGTACCCCAACCGGCCGATTCGCGTGAGCATCACGGATAGTCTGCCTCTGATCGTGGTCGACGCCCGACGTGTCGGACAGATCATCGCGACGTTACTCTCCAACGCGGCCCTTTTCTCACCCGGTCTTTCGCCGATCGTGTTGAGCGTTCGCCGCGAAGACGCCAGCATCGTGATCGCCGTGGCTGATCACGGCATCGGTCTCGACGAGACCGATCGGACGCGGCTCTTTCAGAAGTTCTACCGCGCCGAGCGAGCCCACGAGACGCTTCGAGAGGGTCTCGGGCTGAGCCTGTTCGTCGCGGCGGAGCTGGCCGGACGCCTCGGCGGGCGGCTATGGGCCGCGAGTCCCGGCCCCGGTCAGGGTGCGACCTTCTCCCTCGAATTGCCCTGCCCTCCGGCACCGAATGACGGCGGCGGTTCATAGCCGACCCCTGGAATCGGGTGCCAGGGAGGCGCCCGTGCGCTATAATGGGCGATGACTGGCCAGAGTGCCGATCTCCCCACGGGAAGGAGGAATCTGCGAGGATGTATGCCGAAAGAGCGTGGCTGGGCGGAGGTGCCGTTTCGAGTTGGCAGGCTCCGTGGTTATTGAGTAAACGCTGGGATCTGACCTACATTAGCCTGAGTGCGATTTTGGTTCCGGTTCCCTTCCTGCTCTTCCAGGTATTCAGCGTGTACGGCGTCCCGGGAAACGTCGTCGATCCCGCCGCGGCGGTCGATATTCTCGTCGCGCTGGTCGTCGGCGGACCTCACATGTGCTCGACCTACACCCTGACCTTCATGGATCAGAACTTCACTCATCGATACCCGGTTTACGTCGCGCTGGCGCTGACGCTGCCGGTCCTGGTGACGATCCTGGGAATCGTCAATCTGACGCTCCTCCTGACCATCTTCATGATGTGGGCGTCGATCCACGTCCTTCACCAGATCGCCTACATCGCCGACTGCTACCGTGCCAAGGGCACCGACTTTCAAACCTTGCTCAGCCGCGGCATCGACTACGCGGTGATCTTTTCGAGCCTCTATCCGCTGGCCATGGTGAAGCTGGTCAACGACAACTTCGTGATCGGCGGCACGCGGATCACGATCCCATTCCTGGTCGGGCAGCCGTGGGCGATTTACGCCGCGAACGCGACGTTCTTCACGTTCCTCGCCCTGTACCTCGGCAAGACGGTGCTGGAGATCCAGCAGCGGCGCGCCAACTTCCCGAAGACGCTGCTCATGGGCATCACGATCGGTGTCGCCTACGTCATCCCGAGCGCGGATAATCTCGACATCGCGTTCCAGGGGATGAACTTCTGGCATTCTTTCCAGTACCTTGGTCTTACCTGGTACCTGAATCGCCTTCGTCAGGAGCGCGGTCAAATTACGAGCCCGGTCGTTCAGAAGATCGCCGGATCGCGCCGCGGGCCGCAGTTCTATTTGTTCAACGTCGGTCTCACCCTTGCCGCTGGCGCGATGGTCGTCTTCCTGAACGTCGTCTTCCACTTCGCCTGGATTCAGTGCTACTACATCGTCATCCTCTCCTGCTTGCTCATCCACTACTACTTCGATCACTTCATGTTCACGCGCATCGGGGAGCTTGTTCGCGGAGGCTGAGGAGTGGCAACGAGCCACGACGAAGTGGCACCCAATTTGCCCCTAGGACGGTTGGAAGCGATGAGAAGGCAGGTTGAGGCGATGGTCCACGTTGCCACGGTGGAGCAACTTCAGGCAACCTTCCAGGCAATCGAGTCGGAAATTTCCAAGGTCATCGTCGGGCAAAAGGAGATCGTTCGGGGCACCCTGATCGCGATGCTGGCGGGCGGGCACGTCCTCCTGGAGGGCGTGCCCGGCCTTGGCAAGACGATTCTCGTCAAGGCGCTGGCGGATTCGCTGAGCCTTCAGTACATGCGCGTGCAGTTCACACCCGATCTGATGCCGGCCGACATCATCGGCACCAACGTGATCAGCATCGACGAAGGCGGGTCGCGATCCTTCCACTTCGAGTCCGGTCCAATCTTCGCGAACATCGTCCTGGCCGACGAGATCAACCGAGCGACGCCCAAGACCCAGTCAGCCCTGCTCGAAGCGATGCAGGAACACACCGTGACGGTGAGTAAGGCCATGCACCAGCTCCCCGAGCCATTCTTCGTGCTGGCCACTCAGAACCCGGTGGAGATGGAGGGGACCTACCCACTGCCCGAAGCGCAGTTAGACCGCTTCTTTTTCAAGCTGCTGGTCAATTTCCCAAGCGAAGCGGAGCTGAGCGAAATCGTCGAGCGCACGACGTCGACCGCCCACTCGCCGGTCCAGAAGGTCTGCGACGGACCGACCCTGCTCCGCATCTCCGGTCTCGCCCGAGACGTCCCGATCGCGAGCCACGTCCGCGACTACGCCGTCCGGGTGATCCTCGCCTCGCACCCTCACGCGAGCGACGCCCCGAAGGTCGTCCAGCAGTTCGTCCGCCTTGGTCCAAGTCCGCGCGGCGCGCAGGCGTTGGTCCTGGCCGGTAAGATCCGGGCCTTGATCGAGGGCCGCTACAACGTGTCGTTCGAGGACATCCGGGTAGCCGCGCACGCGGCGCTTCGCCATCGGATCATCTTGAACTTCCAGGCGGAGATGGAGGGCATCACCACCGATCGCGTGGTCGACGACGTACTCAAGAAGCTGCCGGGGGACTGAGCAGCGCCGGCAGACAGAGGCGCGACCAGGACTCGAAGTCATCGGCCTGGGCGACGATCCTGGGCACCAGATCGAAACGACCGTCGACGAGCGTCGGATCCCGAAGCCGGGCGTCCGAACCGCGCAGATCGGCCACCGCGACCAGACCGACGTGAACCTTTCCCACCTCGGTCGAGTCGTCGTTGATCATTCCAAACCAGTGGATGGCAGGTTGTTCGGCAAGGACCAGCTCCTCGCCAAGCTCGCGGTGGATCGCCCGTCGGAGGCTCGCGAGATCGAGACTGTCCTGAACGTCGCCCTGATTCAAGTGACCGCCCACTCCGAGGGATCTCAAGCCGGCCAGGCGGCGCTCCCCGACGGCGCTCGATCGACGATAGTGGAAGATCCGCCCCCGGTGCCGGAGAATGACGTAGGCGACGATCTGCTTGAAGCGCGGATCCCGCTCGGCCAGCGCGCGTGGCATGACCCGGGCAACCCCCGGTTGGAGCGCGGCCGCGAGAATCGGCTCCGGCGATGGGTCGAAGCCCTGACCAAGCTTCGCCGCCCGAAGCGGCTCGACCGGAACCACGATCAGCAGCTCGTCGCCGGATGAAGCGACGGTCATGGTTTTCGCTCGCCCTGAAAGTCCAGGTACAGCCGACTGGCGGTCGGGAGCGTCTGGCCCCCATATTTGCTGCCCCGCGCCGGTCCGTACGGCCGCTCGGCCGGCGTCGTCATCTCGACGAAGCTGAGCTGGCCAATCCGCATCCCGGGATACAGGGTGACCGGCAGGCTCGCCAGGTTGCTGATCTCGAGGGTGACGTGGCCTTCGAAGCAGGGATCGATAAAGCCCGCCGTGCTGTGGATCACGATGCCCAGCCTCCCCAGCGAGCTTCGACCCTCGAGACGCGCCACCAGATCGTTGGGAAGGCGGACGGCCTCGACCGTGCTCGCCAGGATGAACTCACCCGGGTGAAGGTACATTGGCTCGGTCGGTCCGACTTCGATCAGCTCCATCAGGTCGTCGGCCGGTTCCTTCACGTCGATGAACGGGCGCTTGGTATTGCGGAAAACGAGGAACTTGTTGTCGAGTCGCACGTCCAGGCTCGCCGGCTGAATCAACCCGGGATCATAGGGGTCGACCCCGAGTCGCCCCGTCTCGATGGCCTCGCGGATCGACCGATCACTCAAGATCATCTGGTTCCTCGCGCCAACGCGCCCGAGTGAATCATCCCGCGCGACCCCACCGTGTCCACGCGGACAGGGAAAGTATACTCGGTTAAAGAGAAGGCCATAGCGGCTTTCTCGTGATCGAGCGAGGGGGAACCCGCCAACTTCAGCAAGCGTGAGCCGCCGAGCTCGTCGTGATGCCCAACCGTGCGACGGACCATCGGCGACGCGATGGCACGAGTTTGAAACCAGTCGAAAGCCGCTATGTGCATCCGAAGTCTAGCACTGCTGAAATTAAGCCAGGGCTAGAGGAATGCGCGAAAGACTTGGAACGGCGTAAGAGATCCGCCGGGAACCTTTTTCGAGGCTATCCCGTTGATAGATTGTCGCGGTGGCGCGCGCCACGGAACGCCAGGACGCGGTAAGGACCGCGTTTCCGGTGGCGGACGGCTCACCCAACGACGCGAGAATGGTTGAAGAGAAGAGGCCACGAATGAAAACGAGATCAGGTCGCTCGCGCTCCCTCATTGGGGCTACCCTGGGAGGATTGCTCCTCGCCGGAACGCTCGTGGGGTGCGGATCGGATAGCCTGGCCCTGCGCGCGGCGACGGTGCCAACGCCGGCCGCCGTCGTTTCCGGAGCGGCCACGGGCTCGGGCCAGGGCGCCCGTGCTGGCGGGGCACTCGTTCAGGTCCAGCCGGCGCCAATCTCCGCGGTCGGCGTCGCGTCCGCGGCGCCGGCGGGGGTCAGCCTGGCCGTTCCCAATGAGCCGGCCACGGCCGCGCCGGCTGGCGCGCAGCACGGGATCCAGGTGACCGGCAACGGTGAGATCCAAGCCCGCCCCGACCAGGCCATCGTCGACGTCGGCGTCCAGACCCGAGCCACGACCGCCCAGGAAGCCCAGGCCAACAACAACACGACCATGCAGGCGGTCATCAACGCGATCAAGACGATGAACGTTCCCGACAAGGACATCCGGACCAGCGGCGTTTCGCTCTATCCGATCATCGAGCAAAACAACCTCGTGTCTGGCTACAATGCATCGAATAGTGTGATCGTCACCGTCGAAAACATCGATCAGACCGGCGCGGTCCTGGACGCGGCCGTGAAGGCGGGCGCCAATACGTCGACGAGCGTGCGGTTCGGCTTCAAGAACGAGACGACCCTGCGAAATCAGGCGCTCGCCGCGGCCGCGGCCGACGCGAAGTCAAAGGCTCAAGCGCTCGCGAGCGCCCTCGGGCTTCAAATCTCGGGCGTCGAGTCGGTGACCGAGGGCCAGGTCATCATTCCGCGACCGTTCATCGCGGCCGCTGGGGTGAGGTCTGCCGCCGCCGCGCCATCCGTCCCGATCGAGCCAGGGCAGCAGTCGGTGACCGCCGAGGTCACGGTCGTGTTCGGTTACTAATCCCTTGTCACCCGGGCTCTCCATTTGATAGGGTGTGCGCATCACAAGTCCGGGAGGGTAACGGATGCTGCTACGGGACAAGGTCGCGATCATCACCGGGTCCAGCAAGGGAATCGGGCGCGGAATCGCCCACCGTTTCGCCAGTGAAGGCGCCAAGATCGTCGTAAATGGACGGGGACCGGAGGCGGTCGAGCGAACGACGGCGGAAATCCGCGACACCGGCGCGCCGGTGATCTCGGTCGTCGGAGACGTGACCTCGCGGGCCGACGTCGACCGCCTCTTCGACCAGACCGTCGAAGCCTTTGGGACAGTCGATATTCTGGTGAATAACGCGCAAACGCCGCTTCATCGCGGGGAAAGCGGTCCGTTTCTCTCGATGACGCCGGACGGCTGGGATGGGTACGTCGCCGCGAACCTGGGCGCGCTGTTCTACTGCACCTATCGCGCCGTCCACCTGATGGCGCCGCGCCGCCGGGGATCCATCGTGAACATCAGCAGCAACGGCGCCTCCCGCGCCCATCGCTACACCATCGCTTACGATTCGGTCAAGGGGGCGATGGACAGCTTCACCAAGGCGGTCGCGGTCGACCTGGCGCCCTGGGGCATTCGGGTGAATGCGATTCGCCCCGGGCTGATCGCCGTCGACAACTGGGAGAATCTGAACGAGGCGGAGAAGGAGCGACGGCGCGGCGTGATTCCCCTGGGTCGGGAAGGCTATCCCGCCGACGTGGCCTGGGCCGCGGTGTTCTTCGCCGCGGACGACGCGGCCTACATCACCGGGCAAATGTTCGAGGTCGATGGCGGTCTCCTGGTCCAGGGACGTGCCCCCTGCGCCGAATTGCGCCCAATCATCACCCCCGAGACGCTCGACCAGCCTTAACGCCTCGATCCCAACCTTGATTTGGCGGCACGGCCTGCCGCTAAAGCAAGGTTGGGATCGGTCTGGTGAGCGGCTGCACCAGCTTAGGTTACCTTAAGCTAATATCACTTTTGGTCGGGTTATCGAAACCGTGCTCAAAGCCGTTGACAGTCGGTCGATGGCGTTCTAGAATGATTATTGTTTAGAGATTTCATCAAGTAAGAACGGCGCAGTCGATCATGGAAACCGAGCAACCACCGCGCGATGCCGAGCTCGTCGCCCGCCTTCAGGCCGCGGGCTATCGCCTGACCCCGCAACGTTTGGCGCTGGTCCATCTGCTCTCCCGCGATGACACCCACCCGAGTGCGGATCAGATCTACGCGCGACTCCGGGCCCAATATCCGACGGTGAGCCTCGCGACGGTCTACAACACCCTGGACGTGCTGGTCGCGCTCGGCGAAGCGCTCACCCTTGACCTGAGCGAGGGCTGCACCCGCTATGACGTGCGCCGTCCGGACGCGCACCCGCACGTCGTCTGTCGCGTTTGCGGGCGGGTCGAAGACCTGGAGATCGACGGTCTGAAGGTCTTCGTCGGCGAGGCGCGCACCTCGACCGCCTTTAGCGACTTGCAGCCGCACATCCATTTCGACGGAATCTGCCCGTCCTGCGCCACTGCCGCGCCGCGGCCGACCGAGACGTGACCTCCCCGGACTCCCTTCGCATCGTCGCCGCCACCGTCGGCATTCTCCTGGGATATGGCGGTGGCCGCTGGCTCTGGATTCGCCGGCGATTGGCGGTTTCCTTCTGGACCGTCATCGTCGGCCTGATCCTGATCGGTCTCCTGACCGAGCGAGTGTTCGACAGTCTGGGATTGGCCAGCTTGTGGCAGGCAGCCTTCTTCCCATTGCTGGTTGGCCTTGGCGTCGGCATTGCCGTCACCACCGCGCGCCCGCCGCGAACCAGCGCCTGGTGGGAGCTCTGGAAAGAATGAAGGCGCGACCTCCCTACGCTCCCCGATAGCGATTGGTGATCGGCAGGCGCCGGTCGCGGCCGAAGGCTCGGGGGGTGATCTTCACCCCGGGGGCCGCTTGCCGGCGCTTGTACTCGCTTCGATCAACCAGTTGAATCGATCGCCGGACCGTCGCCTCGTCGAACCCCATCGCCACGATTTCTTCCAGGCCGCGGTCCTCCTCGACGTAAGCCTGGAGAATCGGATCGAGAATCGGGTAGGGCGGCAGGCTATCGACGTCGCGCTGATTCGGGCGTAGCTCGGCGCTCGGCTCTTTCTCGATCGAGGCGAGCGGGATGACCGGTCGGCCGTCCCGGGCGTTTCGCCACTTCGCCAGCTCGTAGACCAGCATTTTCGGAACGTCCTTCAGGACCGCGAAGCCACCGGCCATGTCTCCGTAGAGCGTCGCGTAGCCGGTCGCCATCTCGCTCTTGTTGCCGGTCGTCAAGACCAGTGAGCCGAACTTGTTCGAGATCGTCATCAGGACCAGGCCGCGCAGGCGCGTTTGAACGTTCTCCTCGGCAATGCCCGGCGGCGTGCCGGCGGACCGCTCGACAAGCATCGCGGTCATCGCCGCGTGGGCTGGCTCGATCGGAATCGTCCAGTAGTCGATTCCCAGGTTATCCGCCAGGGCCCGGGCATCGTCCTTCGACCCGGCCGACGAGAACCGCGATGGCATCGACACCCCGACCACGTTCCCCGGGCCGAGCGCGTCGGCCGCGACGACCACGACCAGGCTGCTGTCGATCCCGCCGGACAAGGCGACCAGGGCTCCCCGAAAGCCGTTTTTGTGAACGTAGTCGCGCGTTCCAAGCACCAACGCCGCGTACACCTCGGCGGTCGCGTCCAGCGGGTGTCCACCGCGCGCAGGCAGCGACGGCGACGGCGGACGGGAGCGTTCCAGCGTGACCCGCGGAGTCGGGATCGCGTCGTCCGCCAGGCCGAAGCGCTCTTTCCGGCGTCGAGGGTCGTGGAGTCGCCGACGGAAGACCGCCCCGAGATCGAGGT
>JBOGTX010000050.1:0-1961 GCA_050695695.1 Chloroflexota bacterium | reverse complement strand
GGTCGGGGCGGTCGGGCGAATCGAGCTGGTCTTGCCAACCAGCCAGCAGCCAACGGTCTTAATCGTCGATGACAACCCCGGCATGCGCCGGCTGATGCGCCGCTACCTGACCGGCCGCAGCTACCTCGTCCTGGAGGCGCCGAACGCGGCCGACGCCCTTCGTCTCGCCAGCGAGGTCCAGCCCGACGCGGTCACCCTCGACCTGATGATGCCGACGACCGACGGCTGGGAGCTGCTCCAGGCCCTCCGCTCTCAGCCGCGAACCCGCGAGATTCCGATCGTCGTCTGCTCGGTCCTCAAGGAGCGCGACCTTGCCCTCTCGCTCGGCGCGGCGGATTTTCTCGCCAAGCCGATCAGCCGCGACGCGCTGCTTCAGGCGCTCTCCGCGGTCGTCGCGACCGGCTGAGCGCTCGGCAAGAGGCTATCCAGGGCGCTCTGCAGGCAGCGCATGAACTCGCCGGCGTGAAAGCCATCGGCCCGCGCGAGCCCGAACATCCCGGCGACGACGGCGTCGTCTTCCATGCCCTTCGCGCTGATCACGACGACCGGCACGTCCTTCAGCGCGGCGTCCTGGCGCATCGCTTCGAGCACGTCGTAGCCGTTGACGTCGGGCATCAGCAGGTCGAGCAGCAGGAGGTCCGGCGGCGATTGGCGCAGCATCGCCAGCGCTTCTTCGCCACCGTAAGCGCGAGCGACCCGAAAGCGCCGCGAGATCAGGTGGATCATGCGCGAGAGCAGCCGAACGACCTCATGGTTGTCGTCGACGACCAGCACCGTCCGCGTTTTCCGACCGGGGCGCCAGCGGGCGAGCACCTCGGCCAGCCGCTCGCGCGCGATCGGCTTGTCGAGGTAGTCCTGGACGCCCAGCCGGTCGATCGCCTCCCTCCCACCGCGCAGCGAGCAGCAGATCACCGGCAAGCGTTCCCCGCCCGCGATCGCGCGTTCGAGTCGCGCCCAGCCCTCGGCATCCGAGGGGGTGGCCGCGAGCAGCGCGCTGACCTCCGCGCGCGCCCGCCCGAGGGGCGAATCTGCGTCGCCTTTCATCGGCACCACCCGATAGCCATCCAGGTAGCGCTGGGCCAGGCGGGTGAGCCAGGGGTCCTCGCTGACGACGCCGATCCGGGGCAGCGCGCCGGCCACCACGATCGGGCGCTCCAGCGTCTCCCAGCCGGCCGTCCCGTCGAGCGGTGCCGCGCCCCGATCGACCGGCAGGCCGAACGAGACCGTCGTGCCCGGCCCCGGTCCGCTTGCCGCGCGCATCCAGCCACCGTGCAGGGCCACGAAGCGCCGGGCGATCGCCAGCCCCAGCCCGCTGCCGCCCGGACGCTGGTCCTCGGGCTGCTCGGCCTGGCGAAAGTCCTCGAACAATCGGGGAAGCTCGCTGGCGGGGATGCCGGAGCCGGTGTCGGCGACCGCGACCACGATCTCGCCCGACTGGAGCGCGGCGCGCACCCTCACGCCCCCCTGATCGGTGTAGCGCAGCGCGTTGCCGAGCAGGTTGATCAGCACCTGGCGAATCCGGGTCCGGTCGACGTAGAGCGGCGGCAGGCCGTCGGGAACGTCCAGGTCGATCGTCAGGCCCTTCTCGGCGAACGCCGCTTCGACCGTGGCCACTGCTTCCCGGACGATCTCGGCGACGGTCACGTCGTCGCGCTCGAGGGCCATGCGGTGGGCGTCGATCTGGCTCAGGTCGAGCACGTCGTTGATCAAGGTCGCGAGGTGACGGGCGCTCTGGTAGATCGAGTTGACGTCGCCCCGGTAGGCCGGCGGCAGGACTTCGCCACCGTACGAATCCGGCGCCAGCAGGAGCATCTCGCTGAAGCCGATGATCAGGTTGAGCGGCGTGCGCAGCTCGTGGCTGATGTAGGCCGCGAAGCGCGCCTTGAGCGCCCGCGCGTTCTCGGCGAGCTGGCGGGCGCGGTCGAGCTCGATCGTCAGGCGCTCGAGGCGCTCGTGGGTCT
>JBOGTX010000049.1:0-1637 GCA_050695695.1 Chloroflexota bacterium | reverse complement strand
AGTTCCAATTGCAACGCAAGGGCACCGTCGAGACGGTGGCCGAGGTGGTGAGCTGATCGGCCGGGGATCTCAACCAACTCTCAACGGCAAGTCAACCGTTTGATAATGCTCGTCGCCTAGGCTCTCGCTATGAGTATTGATTCATGCCCGAGCGACGGTGAGCGCCCGGTGCCCTGCCCCGACGTGACCGCCTGCTCGCTGGACGATGAGCTGGTTCTCTGCGACATCCGTGACGGTCAGGTGTACGTGCTGAATCCGAGCGGCGCGCGAATCTGGTCGCTGTGCGACGGCGCGCACTCGATCGTCGACCTGGCTGGCTCGATGGTCGACTCCTACGGCATCGAGCATCGTCAGGCGCTGACCGACGTTCGCGAGGTCATCGCAAGCCTAACCGAAGCCGGTCTGCTGACGCTGAGCACTGGCAACGGCATTCGCGCCGACTGACCTCGCGCCGGCCGCCGGCGACGGACCGGACGGTGGGTAGATCCGGCCCGACCACGCGGCGCGGCCGGCTGCCCGGCGCTGTGCGCTCCTGGCTGCTTCGCGGTCCTCGCCAGGCCATCTCGGCGGTCAACGGGGAACGTGGGAACACTGCTCTTGACGAGCGAGCCAGGAAAGAGTTAGCTAGTTGAATGAGTTACCTTGCAATCCAGTGACAGCCGCTGAACTCGAGCCGTCCGCCGACCAGGCGCCCGAGGTGACGATGTCGGTGCGAATCCTGGGATTTCGCGCCGACGTGCGTGGCCCGGCCTCGGTCGTCCGCGCCTTCGCGCGGCTCACTCCGGCCGCGCCTGCTTGGACCACGACCGGCGAGGCGGATGTGAGCAGCCACTTCCAGATTTACGCCGAACCCTTCCCGCCGGGCGGATGTCGGCTCGTCCGCGATGGCATCCCCTGGACCGAGTCGGCGCCGGCTGACGATCTCCTCGCCCACCTCGACGTCGCGGTCAACTCGACCGCGGTGGAGAAGCTCGGACCCCGCTACCTCTTCTTCCACGCCGGTGCGGTGGCATTCGGCAACGTCGGCCTGATCCTTCCGGCGCCACCGGGCAGCGGGAAGACGACGCTGGTCGCCGGATTGATCGCCGGGGGCTTTCGCTATTTGAGCGACGAGGTCGCGGTCCTCGACCCGGCATCGTCGTCGCGCCTGCTGCCGTTTCCGAAGAGCTTGTTCGTGAAGCCTGGCGCGCGGGACGTCCTGGCCGCGCGATATCCCGCGCTGGTGAGTCAGGTACCTTCGTCACGCTTTGGCGACGAGCGGGTCTGGTATCTCCCACCGCCACCAAATGCCTGGCCGCTCGGGCCAGTCGCGGTTCGGGCGGTCATTTTCCCGCGGTACGGTCCGGGCCAGCCGACGACGCTGGTCGAGATCCCCCGATCGCTCGCGCTCAGTGGCCTGCTGAAGCAGTCCTTCAACCTGGGAACCCACCACGCGCCTGGCATCGCCGCCGTCGTCGCGATGCTGCGTGGCGCGGCGTGCTTCACCCTGACCGTGGGCGACCTCGATCAGGCCGTCGCCGTCCTCACACACTACGCGAGCGCGGCCGGATGAGGGGTGATTGACGGCCGCCAGGCGGCTGTGATAGCGTCGCCCTTGAGCCTCATTCCCGCGCTTCGGTCGCACACGTGAGGAGAGA
>JBOGTX010000048.1:0-4781 GCA_050695695.1 Chloroflexota bacterium | reverse complement strand
GAGAAATACCGTCCGCGGCTGGTCCTTGGCGAGAAAGTAGGCGACTCGTCCGTCGTCGTCCACGTGCTGACGCACCCCCCGGTCTCGGAGGGTGACCAGCTTGAATGCCGCGTTGGATAGCCCCCGGTCGTTCAGAACGATCTCGCTGAAGTAATCGCGTAACCCGTGCTGGCTGAGCCAGCGCTCGGTCGCTTTGCGAGAGTTCTCCGGTCGCCCGGAGAGCAGGATCAATCGCCGAACCTCGGCCAGCTTCGCGAGCCCCTCGGCGACCCGAGGCATCGGCTTTCGCCACCCGTAACGAATGGCCTGGCTCGGTCGCGAATCGAACAGGCCAGGCGGCAAAGGCATCCTGGGCCGGGGGCTCGGGGCATGCACTCGGGGCTCTCGCTCGATGTCCCGGCTGATGACGAGATTGAACCAGACCGCCGGACGGCACAGCACCCCATCCATATCCACGGTCAATTCAGGTAGTGTCAAGCGATGTCTCTCCCCGGTCGAATAACTCTTCCAGACGGTCCCGGTCGAATCCCTCGACGACGACGGTGCCGAGCACGGTCACCGGTGGGAGAAGAAAGCCACGTTGGACGAATTCCTCGCGCGCCCCGGGGTCGAGGTTAAGATTCTTCAGCGTGTACCTCACGCCTCGCTGGTCAAGAAAGTCCTTCACCACGCGACACGCGGCTCAGCGCTCGTGGCTGTAGAGAATCACGTCCAAGGCTCTCCTCCTCTCGGCGAATTCTACCAAATTCCTGGCAAAGTTGCCTCGACCGCATGGCATATTGACGGCCAGACAAATCGGGTGCTAGGATGGCAGCAGGTTACTGACTGACACGTCAGTCAGCTTCGCATAAAGGTGACAGATGCCTCGAATGACGGACGTTGAAGGGCGTCGAGAACAGATCCTGCGGGCCGCGGTCGAAGTCTTCGGCGAGCGTGGCTACAACAGCGCGACGATCTCGGATATCGCCAACGCGGCGGGGGTCGCGCACGGAACGGTCTATCTCTATTTCCGGAGCAAAGCGGAGATTCTCCAGAGCCTCCACGCCTCCTTCGCCGAATGGCTGACCGGCGACCTCTCCGGGCCGGACGGGGTCGACCTCGGTGATACCGAGTTTGGAGCCGATCTGTACCGAATGTTTCGAGGAGCGCTCGCCGTTTGTTCGCGGCACCTTCAGATCACCGAAGTGTGCCTGCGCGAGCACGCCGTGGGCGACTCGGATCTCGCCGCTGGCTTCCAGTCCGTCGAGGGCGGGTTGGTCGAGCGGGTATCCGAGCGGGTGGCCCGAGCGATCGCGGATGGCGAGGCGCGGCCGGCGCGCCCGGAGTTCGCCGGGGCGGTGGTCGTCCGCCTGCTTGGAGTAGCGATCCGCCGCCTGCTGGCGTTGGGAGCCGATGCGGACGTGGATCTGCTCGCGCGCGAGATGGTCGACTTCATCATGCACGGCCTGGCGCCCGACCGTCCGCGCGACTTTCCAGCGGCCGAGCGCGCCCCATTGTCGGAGGATGCGAGGTCGCCGCGGCGGTGACGGCGCGCCGAGGTACCCACCGTCGACGAGCCTCAACAGCTTTCCATGCGCTTGCTTAGCCATGGCGAAGGACAGTCGGAAGGTCGGACGCCTGGATTGAAGCGAGAGCCGGCGCTAAATTCGGCGCCGTCGCTACTGGCGCAAGGCTGTTAGGTATGCTATATTGCAAGCGGTGGGCGCGTCGCGGGCCAAAAACCGTCTCGGGCGCCTCGAAAGGCGAGATAACCCGCGTCCCGGGTACAGAAACGGATTGAGGTACAGAAACGGATGACGAAGAGTGATCTGATCCAACGCGTCAGCAAGGACACCGGATTGTCCCTGACCCAGAGTGGGAAAGTCGTGAACGACGTGTTCGACACCATCACCAACGCGCTACAGAGTGGCGAGGAGGTGCGAGTCACCGGATTCGGCACGTTCCGAGTCACCCAGACCGGCGAGCGCACGGGCCGGAACCCGCGTACGGGCGAGAAAATTACAATTCCGGCGGGCCAACGCCCGTCGTTCTCCGCGGGCGCTGGCCTGGTCGAGGCGGTGCGTGGTCAGAAGAAGACCGCCTGAGGCCGGGTCGCCGGAGTGATACCGAGGCCGGCTCAAGATCGTGCCCACCGATCCTGAGCCGGCGCGCTCCCGACGTCAACCCCTTGAACGCGCCCGATCCCGCGGGGCCCCAAGCCCGGGATCGGTTCCTTCCTTCCGTCGGCAGAGCCGGACCGGGGGCGAGTCTGTTATACTCGCGATCGGGGGCATTGATCTGCCCTCGTGATCTCGAGTCATCCGGAGACCTTTCCGCTGTTCAACCTTCGTCGAGCCGAAGTCACGTTCGTCCTGATTCTGGTCGGTATCGTCGCCCTGGTGACGCTTTTCGTTCGCGCCCAGCCACCGCCGGTCGCCTCCCTGAAATCGGTGCACTTCGCTACCGAGCAGTACATTGGGAAGCGCGTCCAGCTCACCGGCACCGTGCGGGTCTTTCAGGACACCGGAGCGCCCTACTACGTCCTGGAAGACGATCAAGAGAACCGCGTTCTGTTGCGCTCGAATCCGCGTCAACTGGCGGCTTACGCGAACCGGACCCTCACGGTAGTCGGGACGGTTGGCTTCGACGATCACACGGGAATCTTCCTGACAGTCGAGAAGCTATCGGCGTCACCTTGACGCGCCAGGCTACGGTAGTCGATAAAACCGCCTCGCGTTGTCGGCCCAGAGCTTGTGCTTCGCCAGGTCACTGAGCCCACCGGTGAGCGAATCCAGGGTTTCGACCCAGCGGCGATAGGTGGACGCCTGGGTCGCGACCGGCCAATCCCCGCCAAACACGACGCGATCCTCGCCGAAGACGTCGAGAACGTGGTGGGCGAAGGGCGCGACGTCGTTCGCCGTCCAGCGCTGGTGGTCGGCCTCGGTCACCATGCCGCTGACCTTGCAGATCACGTTGGGCAACGCGGCGAGCTCTTTGATCTGGTTTCGCCAGGGATCGAGAACGTGCTCGCGGATGTTCGGCTTGCCGATGTGGTCGAGGATGAAGCTCGTGTTCGGGCACCGGCGAACCAGCGCGATCGCGCTCGGAAGCTGGGGATAGTAGATGCAAAGGTCGCAGGTGAGCCCGAATTCGGGCAGCATTCGAGTGGCCTCGATCACCTTCGGTCGTTCGAGAAAGCGCGGATCGGGCTCCGCCTGGGTGACCCGGCGGATTCCCTTGACGAGCGGACCGTTCGTGACGAGCTCGGTCAGGTAGGCGCGCGCCTGCTCACCGAATTCTAGCGGCGCCCAGGCGACGATTGCCTTCAGACGGCCCTCCTCCTTCGCGAGATTGGCGACCCAACGCGCTTCCAGCAGGCCGTACGGCGGGTCGACCTCGACCTGAAGATACACCATGGCCGCGACGTCGATTCCCTCGGTGTGTTGTCGATACTCCGCGAGGCCGTATCGCTGGTTGAGCAGAGCGTTTCCGTCAAGCCAGGACATGCGAAAGTGGGTCGGATCCCACAGGTGGACGTGCGCGTCGACGAGCGGGAAGTCGGGCATGGCTCTCTCCTCCTGAATGTCTCAAGGCGCGGACGCCGACCGGATGAGCTGGAGCCAGAATGGCACCGGCGTCGGGGTTGGCGTTGGCTGCAAGCTGAGCGATTGGCGAGCGAGGGCGTCGAGCCGGGTGACCAGCGCCGAGGCGGCGTCCGGCGCCGACGAATCCCCGGTGACGACGCGACGCAGCGCCATGGAAAGGGCATCCGACGCCTGGATGACCGCGGCCGGCAGGGTTGGCGGCGACGGAAAGCCGGGCGCGGCAAATTGAAAGCTCCGGGCCGGGTCTCCGCGCGCGTTGGCGGCGAAAGCGGCGTAATTGGCATCCTCGTCCCAAAACGGACCTTTGGTCAGGTAGGCGTAAGGTGGAATGACCGAGCCCTGACCGGTCCGGACAAGCTGGTCGTATCGTGCCGGGCGAAGCAGCTGCTCGACGATCGCGACCGCGCGCGCGGGGGCACGGCCCTGGCGGGGCACGATCAGGAAGGTCGAGGGCGCGCTGGTGAACCAGCCTTTTGGCCCGGCTGGCGGCGGGAGCGCGACGATCGAGCCGAGCAGAGAGGGAGACCGGGTCACCGTCAGCGAGTACACTCCGCCAAGGTCGATCGTCTGGGCGACGCGGCCCGCCGCGAGCGCCGCGGCCGTCTGATCCGGGGTCCAATCGACCGCGCCGGGGGGGGCGAGCGACGAGCCATCGTCCGCGCGGCCGAGGTTGGCCACCGCCTGCAACCCGGCCGCCGCGGCGCTCGGATCCAGGGCGATCCGCAGGCCGAGCGCGTCGAAGATGGAGGCGCCGTAGGCCAGCAACGCGACCCGCGCCAGTCCGTCGCCGGCCTCGTCGATCGGGATGCCGCTGCCCCAGCCGAAGCGATCGCCCGAAGCGGTGGCGAGCTTCAGGGCAATCGTTCGGGCGTCGTCGAACGTCTTCGGCGGAGCAAGGTTCTGCCGGGCGAGGAGATCCTGTCGAATAAGCCATCCTCCGCCGACCGAAAGGTGGGGGATTGCCCAGGCCGGTGCCGGCTGGTTGGCCGGGCGATCGACGAACGGCCCGTTTTCGGCAAGCGCGCGCAGCGGTGGAAAAAGCTCCCCGTTCAGGCCGACGATCCGGTCGAGCGAATCGCGAAGGTCGATCAACTGGCCTCGGGCGGCGAGCATGGCGGGGTCGGCGCCCCCGACAATCGCCAGGTCTGGCGCCTGGCCACTGGCGAGGACGGCGGCCAGCCTCGCGCGAAGCGAATC
>JBOGTX010000047.1:0-5055 GCA_050695695.1 Chloroflexota bacterium | reverse complement strand
TCGCGGCGCTGGTGCTGGTCGGGCTGGCGCTCGGGTCGACGCTTTACGTTGCCGACGACGTTTTACAGCGCATGCCGCACGTCCAGGATTCGGTGGCTTACCTCTTCCAGGCCAAGACCTTCGCGCTCGGTCGCCTTTCGGTGCCAATACCGCCCGACCCGGACTTTTTCCGGCACGAGTTCATCGTCATGCACCAGGGACAGTGGTTCAGCAAGTATCCGCCGGGCTGGCCGATGATTCTCGCCCTTGGCGTGCTGGCTGGCGCGCCCTGGGTGGTCAACCCGATCTGCGCCGCGCTCGGCGTTTTGGTGATCTATCGGTTGGGCACCGAGGTCTTCCGTCCGCGCGTCGGCGTGATTGCCGCGGCGCTCGCCGTCGTCTCGCCGTTCTTCCTCTTCTTGTCCGGCTCGATGATGTCCCACGCGAGCGGGCTGCTCTTCGCCCTGCTCTTCACCTGGGCATTCTGGCACGCGTGCCAGTCGAAACGGCCGGTTCTCCCGGCCACGCTCACCGGTCTGGCGTTCGGTGCGGGCTTCTTGATTCGTCCGTACACGATGATCGTCATCGCGATCCCGTTCGCGCTCTACGCGGCAGCTCAAATCGGGCGCCGTCCGGAGGAAGCGCTCGGACGTTACCTGCCGGCGGTCCTCGCCGCCATCCCGTTCGTCGGGGCCTTTCTGGCCTACAACGCCCACTTCACCGGCAATCCGTTCTACCCGCCGCAACAATTGTGGTGGGCATTCGACAGCGTCGGGTTCGGCCCGGGGCATGGCCCCTGGGGGTTCACCCCGATCGATGCGCTCAATAACACCAGTCGCAACTTGCTCGAGCTGGTGGAGCACACTTACGGCTGGCCGGAATTCCTCACTCTTTCCTTCGCGACGATCCCCTTCCTGACCGGCCGATTCCGTACCTGGGACTGGCTGTTCCTGGCAAGTTTCGCGGCGCTCGTCGGCGGCTACGGTCTGTGGTGGGCGGATGGCATCATGTACGGACCGCGGTTCTATTACGAGGGGCTGGGATTCCTCGTCCTACTGACCGCGCGCGGTATCGACGTTCTCCTCGAGATCGGTCGCCGCGGACCAAGGGGCGCGGGCGAGCGCCCGCGGCCGGAGGATCGGTTACTGACGCGCGGTCGTGGCGCCGGGTGGATCGCGCCGCTGGCGGTGTGCGCGGTGACCGTCTGCCTGATCGGGTTCAACGTCGCGTTTTACTTTCCCGGCCAGTGGCAGCTTTACCACGGCTACAACTACGTCAATCACTCCAAGCTCGACGCGGTGGCGAAGGCCGGGATCCACCACGCCCTGGTCTTCGCCGACGTCGGCCAGTCGTTCGAGTGGTGGGAATACGGCATGGTGTTCTCGGCAAACGACCCGCTCCTCGAAGGTGACGTCATTTACGCGCGCGACCTGGGCGCCGCGAACGACCTCAAGGTGACCCGCGATTTTCCAGGCCGGACGTCTTATCGCCTGGACGGGACGGCGCTGACGCCACTGCGGTAGAGCCGCCTACTGCCCGTACACGACGACCCGGTCGGCGTCCGAGTCGACCACGTAGACGTTGCCGGACGCGTCGGTCGCGATGCCGACCGGGCGAGAAAGCTGATCGCCGGAGCCAAGCTGATCCCGTGGCTTGCCGTCGGGGCCCAGGTGGATCACCCGATGGCTCGCTGGATCGGTCACGTAGAGGTCGTTCGCGGCGTTCAGGGCGACGTGCGGCCCGTGAACGCTGTCCGAGGACGGCAGCGCCCAGGTTTGCAGCTCGGCGAAGGCCAGGTTATACCGAATCAGGAGAAAATTGCCCGCGTCGGCGACGTACAGGCTGCCGTCGGGTGCGACCGCGACGCCGACTGGCTGGAGGGCCTGGCGCCCGGCGACCTTCGTTGGATCGCTGAGCCGGCGGATCAAGCTGCCGGCTGGGTTGAAGACGTCGACCTGGGACGAACCGGTATTCGCCACGTCGTAGTTGCCGGCGAGATCGAGCGCCATGCCGCGCGGGTGGTAGAAGCCCGCGGTGGGTCCGCCGAATCGTCCGAGATAGGCGCCGGTCGGCGAGAATCGAGAGATCCAGCCGGTCGTCGCGTCGAGCACCGCCAGCTCACCGCTCGCGTTCACGACCGCCGCGACCGGTTCCTGGAACTGACCGACGGCCGCGCCACCCTCACCAATGGCGCGAATCGGCTGCCCCTGGGCGGAAAACTCCTCGACCCGCTGATGGCCGGTGTCGACCACGAAGGCGTTACCCGCGCCGTCGACGGCGATCCCCCGTGGGTCGGACAACTGGCCCGGGCCGTCCCCTTTGGCGCCAAACGCCAGCTTGATCTTCAACGGAGAGATCGGCAACGGGCCAGGCGCCGGAGTCGTGCTGGGGATCGGATTGCCCGGCGCGGCCGTGGGCGACGTCGGGATGGCCGCGGCCGGGGGCGCGAGCGGCCCGGCCCGGTCCGGATAGGCGCCCTGGGGCGGGAAAAGCCGGTCGGGCGGAAGCTGCTCGCGGGGATAGCCCGGGGGTTGCCAGGAACCCGCGACGAAGCCGTTGGCGGACTGGCTCAAGTAGCTGAGCCGAATGTCGTGCAGACCCGCTGAAAGATCGACCGCCTGATCGACGTACTGGTTCTCACCATGACTGTTGTCGACGACCAGCTTGTTGTCCAGGTAAAGCCACGAGAAGTCGATCGACTGGGTTCCGAATCGATACAGACCGGTTTTGGGAATGTCGATCTTTCCGGTCCAATTCACCGAGAAGGGATGGCCCAGGGTCGCGGGAAACCGAGCCTGGCTCGGACTGACATCGATGCGCTCCAGCTCGGGCGACCCCGACCACGACCGATTCGAATAGAAGGTGGCGAGCAGGCCGCGATTGGTCGCCGGCGCGCGGAAGAACGCCGTGACGGGCACGATCGCCTCGGGCGCTCCCGGAACAGCCCACCAGAGGCGCAGTGGCTCCGGGTCGTCGAACGGTACGGTCAGCGCGAACCGGTGTCGTCCCTGGGCCAGCGAGATCGAGGCGGTCGACGCTCCCCTCAGAATCTCGCGCTCGTCGATGTTCAGGCTCGCGTTCGTCGGGCCGGCCAGGCGAAAGCGGTAGGTTCCGTAGGTTGGGGCGACGATGATCCCTTTCCAGGATCCGACGAACGGAACCGGGAGCGGCGTCCCGGTCGACCAATCGAAATTGATCTTGCGATCGATCCGTTGGAGCGTGGGCGGCGCGGCCGCCGCTCGGCCGGGTGTGAAAGCCGCGGCCAGACCTTGCAGCGCGTCGATCTCGGTTGGCGGCACGGCGACGCGGTAGATTGCGATCGGATCGTCCGGGCTCACTCGATCGGTGCCGAGGGTGGCCCCCGGGTAAAAGGCGCGCACCGCACCGACGTCGGCCGCGTCGTCGGCGACGAAGAAGAAGGCGGTGGCTCGATTGTCGCGGAGCGGAAGGGTGGTCGACGGGTCGAACAGAGCAACGGCCGAGCCCCGCGGGCCAAGGAAGCGGATTGATGGCTGGTCGACCAGCTCTGGCGAAAGGTAGACGTCGCCGGTCCCGAGCTGGCGCATTGCCTCGGCGACCAGGGTCGGCGCGGTCGAGAAGGCGGCGGCGGTCGCGCGATCATTCGCCTGGAGCACGAAGTAGCGTCGAAAGTCGGTCGCCGAGATCACGGCGAGCAAGAGCAGGACGAGGACCGCGCCGGTGGATAACGAAGGTATGGCGATCCGAAATGGCACCGCGAGCCGACCGAAGCGCGCCTCGACCATCGCCGACCAGAGCAGGCCCAGCGGGATGGCAGCGATCAGGGCGCAGGTCAGGCTGTTGTCGATGGTCCAAGCCGAGTCGGGCCCGCCACCAGCGCCAGCGAGAATTCCACCAAGTGACATCACGACAAGAGCGAGGATTGGGAAGAAGTAGCTCGATCGTTTCCACCGACGCAAGCAGGCGACCAAACCCATGACGAAGATGGCGCCGGTGATTTGATCCAGCTCGGGCCACGAGGCAAAGTTCGCACGCGCATTGGGATCGCCCTGATAGTTGAACATGGAAACGTACGATCCGACATGTCCCACGGCCGACGGCAACGCCGACCCGGCAGCGAGGTCAGGTGCCACGGACCGGTGATTCAGGCCGGACTCGACGACCGACGGATGAGTCACCAGGAATTCTGCCGATGGTGAAACGGTCAGCGCGAACACCACGAGCAACGCGATCAAGCCGACGAGCGATGCGCCCCCCCGATCCCCGCGACGGAAGGCAAAGCGATGCCCGAGGTACAGCGCGAGGACCAGCGCGAAAAGCCAGCTCGACGGGGCGGCTTCGACCCCCAGGCCGAGGCAGAGGCCGGCCAGACCGACCTCGAAGGGGCGCCGTCGGTTCAGACCTCGCGCCAGGAAATAGGCCGCCAGCGCGTCGAAGGCGACCGACCAGATTCCGTTGCCGTCCATTCGGCTGAAGGCGACGTGCCAGCTCGAGACCGCCAGGAGCGCCCCGGCGACCAGTCCGGTGCGCCATCCGAAAAGCTCGCGCCCCAGCAGATAGGCGGCGAGCACGCCGAGCACCCCCGCCACGGCGGGCAGGAGGCGGAGGCTGAGTCGGGTCGGTCCAAGCAAGAAAATGACACCCGCCTGCCAGTAAAGCTTGAAGGCAGGCCCCGGAGCGACGTCAGTCAACCAGACCGGCCGAAAGCTCGGATCGGTCAGGATTCGCTCGCTCAACAGTCCCGATTGCGCTTCGCCCGACCAGAGTCCGAAGGGCGTCGTGCCAATGAGATAGAACCGGAACGCCACCGCGACCAAAACGATCGCGGCGAGCGCGAGTAGCTCCCCGCGAGGGGGTTCGAAGGCAAGCGACCGGCATCCGCCCGGGCTTGCTCGGTCGAGGGCGATGACCACGCCGACGACGCTCGCGGCGTACAAAAGCCACGCGGCGTCGAGCTGGCGTTCGCTGGCGAATAGGACGAGCGCGCCCAGATTCGCGGCGATGGACGCGGCTCCCAGTAGCCACGCCGACAACGGTGGGTTCAATCGAATGGACGGCCCACCGGGATCGGCTTTGGAGCGTGGCGCGGGGTGGGGC
>JBOGTX010000046.1:0-3368 GCA_050695695.1 Chloroflexota bacterium | reverse complement strand
CTGTACCGGTAGGAGGACGCGGGGAACCTCTCTCCCGACCTCTCCCCGGCGCGGGGAGAGGAGCGACCGACAAGCGACCGGTGCACCAACACCATGCATCCCCGTCGAGCGGGGCCAAGACTGATCCGCGTCAGGGGCACCGGTCCCCTCACCGAAGCTTCCCTCCCCGCGTCGGGGAGGGACCGAGGGAGAGGTCGCTCCCGTCCCCTGGTGATCTCCGATGCTTGGGCGTTCATCCGCCCAAATCTTCAGTCCCTGGAAACCTTACCTGAAGGAGATTTTCCCGCATGAAGACCGCGACGACGATCTTTCAAAATCTCGTTCGCGCGACTGGACTGATCCAGATCGCGCTCGGTATCCTATTCTGGACCGGTCACGCGCTGAGCTTGATTCCGTTGCACATGCTGGACGGAATTCTGTTCGTCCTGTGCTTCTGGACGCTGGCCGTCCTGGCCGCGCGGGCGGGCGTCGGCACCGGCCTGGTGGCCATGGCATTGGTTTGGGGCCTGATCGTGGTGGTGCTTGGGATGACCCAGACCCGCATCTTGCCTGGCGACGCCCACTGGGTTGTCCAGGTGGTCCACCTGCTCGTCGGGGTGGGAGCGATCACCCAATCCGAGAGATTGGCGCGGGCGATCAAAAGCCAGCCGCGATTCAGCGCGCCCCGCGCCGCGAATCTCGCTCTGGGAGGAGAATGATGACGACGGTCCGCACTTTTCGCTTTGGGATCGTGACCGCGGGCGCCCGCTCCGGCGAGGAGTGGGTCGCCCGGGCCCAACGCGCCGAGGCGCTTGGCTACTCCACGCTGTTGATGCCTGACCGGATCGCTCCACTGCTCTCGTCGATTCCCGCCTTGGCGGTCGCCGCGGCGGCGACTCGCACCCTCCGAGTCGGTACGTTCGTGATCGCCAGTGGCCTGCGCAATCCGGTGCTGCTGGCGCACGAAGTCGCCACCCTCGACTTCCTATCGGGCGGGAGGTTCGAGCTGGGGCTGGGTGCTGGGGTCGGCGAGGACGATTATCGCCAGGCGGGCATCCCGTTCGAGCGACCGGGCCCGCGAGTGGACCGACTGGCGGAAACGCTCGACATTGTCAAGGCGATGCTGAGCGGCGACGAGGTGAGTCGTCAGGGAGCCCACTATACCGTCGACGCCGCGCGGGGCTTCCCACCGCCAATTCAACAGCCCAGGCCGCCGATCCTCGTCGCCGGTGGGGGAAAGCGGCTGCTGTCGCTGGCGGCACGCGAGGCCGACATCGTCGCCCTGGGCGTGGGCGCGACCGCGCGCGAGGAGGTGCTGCGGGAAAAAGTCGAATGGGTCCGCCAGGAGGCCGGCGATCGGTTCCCCGCGCTCGAGCTGAGCCTCAATCTCATCGCCGCCCTGGGCGATGCTCCGCCCGATGCGCGCGTGCGCGGGCGGGTCCACGCGGTGTTTCACGTCGAGCTGGAGGATCTCGCCCGGTCGGGATCGCCGTTCGTCGTCTCCGGAACGGTCGAGGAATGGTGCCAGCAGCTTTTCGAGCGCCGCGAGCGCCTCGGGGTTTCCTATGTGACCATCAGCGACGACCAGATGGAAGCGTTCGCGCCGGTGGTAGAACAGTTGACCGGAAAGTGAAGGGGGTGAGGCTACGTGCCCCTCTACGGCAGTGTGGCCACTTCGATCCGGTCGTTCCCGGAGTCGGCGACGTAGAGGTGGCCCTTGCCGTCGAGCGCGATACCGTGCGGGTGGTTGAAATCGCCGACCGCGCTTCCGCTTTGCCCCCAGAGGGCGAGGACTTTTTCCGGAGAGAAGATCTCCTGGACGCGATCTCCCTGCCACTCCAAGGCGAAGACGTTGCCTCGCGGACCGAGCGTCAGCGAGACCGGCGTTGTGAGCAGGTCGTTCTCGCTTTCGGTGCCGCTTCGGCCACCCACCCAGGTCCCCTGGGGCGACAGCCACTCGAGGCGATTGTTTCCGGAGTCGGCGACGACGACGGTGCCGTTCGACTTCACCGCGACTCCTTCCGGATTCCGGAAGTCGCCCCGCCCGTTGCCGGGCTGGCCCCACTGGGCCAAGGGCTGGCCGGCCGGGGACAGCTTCTGGATCCGATTGTTGTTCGAGTCGGCCACGTAGATGTCTCCAGCGGGGCCGAGCGCGATTCCCTTCGGCGCGTCGAATTGACCGGGGCCGGTCCCCTTGGCACCCCACTGGCCGACTGACTTTCCTTCAGGGGTCAGTTTCTGGATTCGGTCGTTTCCGCTGTCCAGGACAAACACGTTCCCAGCGCGGTCGACCGCGACGTCGGCCGGCGCGTCGAATTGACCGGGGCCGATTCCCGTGGATCCCCAGGCCGCGATCGCCTTGCCATCCGGCGAGAACTTCTCGATCCGGTTGTTGCCCCGATCCGCGACGTAGAGATTCCCCTGGGTGTCAAACGCGAGCCCCATCGGGCCAGCCACGTCGCCGAGCGCGGCCCCCCTGGTGCCCACCAGAACCTTCCAATCGAGATTCTTGGTGGAGACGGCGGCCGGCGCGATCGCGGTCTCCACCGCGGGCAGCGACCCAATTGTCGCGACAGCGGCCCTCGGGGCCGTCGCGGCTGCCGCGGGAGCCGTCGCATTGACGACGGCGGCCGCGGGCGCGCTGGCCGCCGCGGGAGCGGTGGGCGTCGCGCTGTTTTCGTTCCAGCCCTCGACAAAGCCTTGCACCATGGTGGGGCCGAGGAGCACCACGATGAGCGCCAGGACGATAACGCCGGCACCAATTCCAATTGTCTTCCCGGAGAGCCTTCGGCCAGGTGATGCGCCAACCACCGCGATGGGCGAAGCCGACGCGCCGTTCGCCCCGTTGCCCTGGCCCGCGACAATCGGCCGCTTGGGTGGCGTGCCTTGACCGGTCGCGCCGGTCGGGGCCGCCGGTCCAACGGCGGCGGCTTCGGCGTCGATCGCGTTCGGTGAGTCCGGGTGCGCGTGCGGTGAGTGGCCGATTCCAACCGGCGTAAAGCCCGACGTGCCGGATTTCAAGGCGCCGGATCCGTTCGTGGTGCCAACCGGCGACGACGGACTGGGGCCGGCCGCTTCGGGGTGGGGCAGATTGACCGGCCCAGGACTCGCTCCGACTTTCGACGCTGGTCCGTTGGTCATCAGGTCCGGGGAAGGGTTGACCAGCGTCGCGTTCTCGGGCACTGGCGAGAGGTCGATCATCGTCGGCTCGCCAACCATCGGCACGCCGTGATCGAGGCCCTCGATCATGTCCTCGGCGCTCTGGAAGCGCCGCGACGGATCCTTCTCGAGTCCCTTCTCGATCACCTGCTGGACCGTCAGGGGAACGTCGGATCGCGCGTTCGCGATCGGCGGCGGCGCGGCGGTCAGCTGCAGATTGAGGATCTGCC
>JBOGTX010000045.1:0-2283 GCA_050695695.1 Chloroflexota bacterium | reverse complement strand
TCGGTGAAGATCCAGGACCGCGCCAAGGACCTGATCAAGTCTGGCGGGGAGTGGATCAGCTCGGTCGAGCTGGAGAACGCGTTGATGGGACACCCGGCGATCGTCGAGGCGGCGGTGATCGCGGTCGCCCACCCGAAGTGGCAGGAGCGCCCGCTCGCGGTGGTGGTCTTCAAGCCGGGCCAGTCCGCCACCGCCGAGGAGCTGCGGACCTTTCTCGAGCCGCGCTTCGCGAAATGGTGGCTTCCCGACGCCTTCGAAGCGGTCGACCAGATTCCGCGCAACGGCGTCGGCAAGTTTCTGAAGTCGGCGCTGCGCGAGCGCTTCGCGGGCTACCAGCTTGGCTGAGCTGACCGGACAGGTCGCCTTCCTGACCGGCGCCGGTCGCGGCATCGGCGCCGCCACCGCTCGGCTCCTGGCCAGCCGTGGCGCCACGGTGGTGGTGACCGACCTCGACCGCGAGCCGGCCGAAGAAACCGTCGACCAGATCCGATCGGCCGGTGGCTCGGCCCAGGCGAGCGCGCTGGACGTGACCGATCCGGTGGCGGTGGAGGCCGCGGTGACGCGGGTGGTGGCGGGGCTCGGTCGACTGGACGTCCTGGTCGCCTGCGCCGGCATCCTGCGCGACAACCTGCTCTTCAAGATGACCGACGACGACTGGGACAGCGTGATCGACACCCACCTCAAGGGAAGCTTCCTGGTGGCGCGCGCCGCGCAGAAAGCCATGGTGGCGCGCCGCCACGGCAAGATCGTCTTCGTCTCTTCGACCTCGGCGCTGGGGAACTGCGGCCAGGCGAACTACTCGGCCGCGAAGGCTGGACTCCAGGGTCTGACCCGAACCCTGGCGATCGAGCTTGGCCCGTTTGGTGTCAACGTGAACGCCGTCGCCCCGGGCTTCGTCGAGACCCGGATGACCCGCGCGGTGGCCGAGCGCACCGGCGTCGACTACGAGCAGCTCAAGGCGGAGGTCGCCGCGAACACACCCCTGCGCCGGGTTGGCCGGCCGGAGGACGTGGCCAACGTGATCGCCTTCCTGGTCGGCGACGACTCGAGCTTCGTCAGCGGCCAGATCATTTACGTGGCCGGCGGCCCACGGGGGTGAGGCCGCGTCTACCCCCGGTCCCCGGCCAGTCGCCGCAGCAGGTCGTCAGCCCGTGGCGAGCCCCAACCGGTCGTCGCGTCCCAGCCGGCGGTCGCGTCGTAGCCGGTGATGCCATCCTGGCTGTTGTTGCCGGTCGTGACGTCGTGGAAGGACCTGGCCTCGCGCTGGTGACCGATCCGATAGAGCGCCGGGTTGAGGAAACCCAGCGGACGACGGGCCATTTGATTGCCGTCGGCGATGATGCCGGCCCACTGGGGCGCGCCCTCGCTCGTGCCGCCGACCGCGTAAAAGCCGGCCAGGCCCGGGATGAAGCTGACGTACGCCAGGACCGGCGTGTTCGGGTCCGCGTCGTAGGCGACGTCGGGAAGCCCGCGATGCTGGCTCAACAACGACTGGACGGACGACGGCAGGTTGTCCCGCTGATAATCGGGCTCATTGTAGAGCGCGCTAACGCCGCCGCCGGTCGCGCCGCTGGTGGGACCATCGTTCCAGACCACCTCGGACTGGTACTGGCCCCGCGTGCTGGCCTCGAGGCTGGTGCCGCCCACCGCGGTCACCCAGGGCGACGAGGCCGGATAGACGACCGTCCGAAACGGAAAGGTCTGGCCGTTCAGATCCGCGTTGGCCACGCCGTTATCGCCATCCGAGGCAAGCACCGTCACCCGGTTATCCGCCGCCTTGCGGTAGAGCTTCTCGAAGCCGGCCCGGAGGGCCTGGCCGTCCGGCGCGAGCAGCGTCTGTTCGGTCGCGCCCCAGCTCTGCGAGATGATCTGACCGAGGTGGCGATCGAGGGCGTACTGCTCGAGGGCCATGAACTCGGGCATGCCCTGGACGCCCTCGGTCTCGGAGACCGGGCTGGTCAGCAAAACGATATTCGCGCCCGGAGCCATCGCGTGGGCCCACTCGACGTCCAGGGTGCTCTCGACCGCCCAGGCCACCATATCAGAGTTGGTCGGATCGAACGCTGGCGAGGGACCGAGCGGCGCCCGCACCTCGAATGCTGGTGGATTCGGCAGGCCGTAGCCGGCGTCGAAAACGCGCAGGTCGTTCTGGATCGTCGGGCTGCCGAACGAGTCGACGATGACGATAGTCTGACCGCGTCCGTCGAAGCCGGCGTCCAGCACCGGGGTCAGGCCATAGGCCCGGCGCATCTCCTGGGGGCTGTAGCAGGGGGTGTTCAGGGT
>JBOGTX010000044.1:0-1867 GCA_050695695.1 Chloroflexota bacterium | reverse complement strand
AATCGCGTACTCCTTCCCGTCGGGGCTGAAGCCGCCCAGCCCGTTGAAATACGGCAACCGCAAGAAGGGTAGCGGTGCCGAGGGCTCCTCGCTCGCCCGCCGCGCGATAGCCAGAGGGGGCGGCGCTTTCGCCACCTCGGGTGGGAGCCCTAGCTGCTGGACGAGTGGACCGCGCGCGGCGACCAGCACGACCCTGGCCACGGCAAAGAGGAGCGTCTGGTCGCTCTCGGCCATGAGCTCAACGGAGCGCAAAAAGATGCCACCGGGCTGGTCGAGTGGCGTCGTCCCGGCGTGGCGCTGGATGACTTGCCTTAACTCTTCCTGGAGGTGCTGTTGATAGCCGCCGGCCTCCTCGTTCAGGATCACGAGATCGGTCTGGAATCCGAGGATTCGCCAGTAGGTGTGGGCAAGCAGCGCCTCTCGGACCACCTCCAGATCGCGCCGATCTCCGATCGTGACGAGGAGGATCGGAAGATCGCCGGAGATGCCGTGGCCCCAGAGGCCGGCCTGTCCCATTCGATTGCGGCGCAGCTGACTCTCGGAGGCCCGTAGACGGGCGCTCGGGTAGAGCAAGGGACCGGCGAGCTGCTGGAAGCGCCGAAGATCGTCCGCGGTGACGCGTAGCTGACGGGCGACCGGCTGGCCCTGGGTCACCGCGGCTTCGAGGGCCCGATCGGCGAGGTGGAGGTCTCGGTAGCTCGCGATCAGAGTGAGAATCTCTTCACGAGTCTCAGCCGCGCCGGTCACGAATGCTAGCTCGATCCGCTCGCCCGGATCGAGCGCCAGCTCAGCGCGCAGGCTAAAAATGGGGTCGAGGACCGACCCGACGGTATCCGAAAGTTTGGTATCGATCCCCCGCGGGTTCGCCAGACTTCGTCCTCGACCGATGAAGCGCGCCCGGTCCGTCTCGTGCCCGGTCACCGCGATCGCCCCGACTGGCGTGTTGGGTAGCGCCAGGACGTGGGCGGCCCAGACCGACGGGTCTCGCGCCGACCGCGGCTTGCGTCGAGCGAGGAGGGCGTTCTGTTCGGAGAGGGATTCCGTCTCGACGAACAGCTTGGCGAAAGTCGGATGAGCCACGTCGGCACCATGGGCCGCGAGGGCTAGCTCGACGCAGCTCGTCACCTCGAGGCGCCGACGGCGGCTCGAATAGTTGGCGAGCGACAGGTAGCGAATCTCCACGGCATCCGCGGGGGCAACGCCGATTCTCGTCGTCGCGCCAATCCCGAACTCGCGGCACTCGAGCTCGGCCCGATCCGGGCTAAATCTCGCCAGGTAGCGGGACGTGGACGTTCTCATCGGTTGATGGGTTGTCGACCAGGCCACGTCACGATCGAGATCTCTCAGATAGATAAAGGATCCGTACCGATCGAGCGTCGTGTCAGCTCGCCAGCGCGTGATGTCCTGGCCGTGCCAGCGGCTGAAGCCACCTCCGGCGGACGTCAGCATGACGGTGTAGTGACCGTTGCCGAGCAGGTGGGTCGCGGGAGTTGGCCCGTCGACCGGAGACGTTGGGCTGGCTGGGCTGGCGGTGGCCAATCGAGGGCGTGGCTCGCCCCGCTCGGCCGCCTCGACCAGCAATGGTGCCACCGGAGACCGTTCGAAGAGAAGCGGCTCGACCGCCTGAACGCGACGGTCGGCGTGAAACCGGTCCGACATGTTGACGGCGTTCAAGAGGTTACTGATCGCCAGCAGCGTCATACCCTGATGGTGAACCATGTAGGTATGGACGACGACGCCGTGGCTCCCCCCGGATTGTCGGGTCGGGGTGTAGTCGACTGAATCGAAGTATCCGTACCTGCCGCGCCCCCCGAGCCGATCGAGTCTCCCGAGATTCTCGAGGGCGGCCCGTGGATCGACCATCAGG
>JBOGTX010000043.1:0-4122 GCA_050695695.1 Chloroflexota bacterium | reverse complement strand
GCCCACGACCGCGCCCGCCGCGACGACCAGCGCCCCGGCGCCCACGGCCGCCCCGGCCGCCGCGCCGACGACCGCCGGGTCGACAACGACATCCAAAGTCCTGCACATCTCGACCAACGCGGCGCCGCCGAACTTCAATCCGCTGATCGCGGTCAGCACGACCCAGCAGTGGTTCTTCAACACCGTCATGTCCAGCCTCACCAAGGCCGATCCGGAAAAGCAGGACCTGGTTCCAGATCTCGCCGAATCCTGGGAGGTCTCGCCGGACGGAACCTCGTACACCTTCAAGATCCGCCAGAATGCCGTCTGGCACGACGGCACACCGGTCACCGCCAAAGACGTCTTCTTCACCTACATGCTGTATCTGAATCCGAAGACCGAAAGTAAGCGGGCGAGCGCGCTCTCGATGATCAAGGGCGCGGATGCCTTTACCAACGGTAAGACCGACAACGTTCCCGGTATCACCCAGGTCGACGACCAGACGATCAAGTTCGACATGGAATATCCGAACGTCCTCTTCCTCAATCAAACCATTCTGTCGATCCTGCCGGCACACCTTCTGGGAAGCATCGCCCCGGCGGATCTGGGCAAGAACGCATTCTTCTCGAGCGCGCCGGTCGGGTCAGGGCCATTCAAATTCGTCAATTACGTTCCAGACCAGTCGATCCAGGTCGAGCCGAATCAGAGCGACTACATTGCCAAGCCGAAAATCAACCAGATCATCTTCCCGATTATCGTGTCGCCCGATACCACCCAGGTCGCGATGGAGCGCGGCGAGATCCAACTGCCGGTGTTCGATGGCGGCACGGCGACGACCGCCCTCTACAAGGAGTTCGTCGCCGACCCCAAGTGGAAGCTCCTGGGCATCCACGGCGGCACGTTGATTTCGTACGCCTTCAACGATCGGCGAAAGTACCTTCAGGATGAGCGCATGCACCAGGCGTTCCTCTACGCGCTCGATCGCCAGAAGCTGATTAACACCTTCAATGGCGGCAACGGCACGATCGTCAACTCGTTCATGGTCCATCCGTGGTACCAGAAGCCGGAGTGGAACAAAATGTATCCCTACGATCCGGCCAAGGCGAAGGATCTGCTCAAGCAAATGAATTGGGACAGCAGCCGGCAGCTCAACGTGACCGTGATCACCCTTGCCAACGACGAGATTCGCTCCGAGGTCGCGGCCGAGCAGCAGATGTTGGCCGAGGTCGGGATCAAAATCAGCTTCAAGGAGGTCGCGCTGCCGGTCTGGGTATCGACCTTCTACGATACCCACGACTACGATCTGATTCGGGTGACGTTTGGCACCTTCCCGGACCCGGACGGCTTCCTCTCCTTCCACATGACGACCGACTCGAAGAATGCCATGGGCTACGCGAACCCCGACCTCGACAAGCTAATCAAAGAGGGACGCGAGACGGTCGACAAGGCGAAGCGAATCGCGGTCTACCAGCAGATCAACGAGGAGATGCTCAAGCTGCTGCCGCTGGCGCCGGTCTTCCTGCAGAACGAGTGGGACCTGCTGAGCCGGCGGTTCCACATCCCGGAGCTTGATACAATGAAGCCCGCCACCAGTCTCTCGGATGTGCCGATCGCGCCGAGCTTCCTGGGCTCGCTGGACGTCTACGGACTTCACCAGGAAACCTGGGATCTAACATGAAGCATCTCGAACTTTGGAGACACTGACCCAACGGGACGCCGAAGCGACCTCTCTCCCGGCCTCTCCCCGGCGCGGGGAGAGGAGCTTCGGGGTGAAGACCGGAGGAGATAACCGGTCTTTCCCCTCAGCGCTGATGCCGGACCGGGCACCGGTCCCGACCCGTGAGCTTCCCTCCCCGCGACGGGGAGGGATCGAGGGAGAGGTGACCCGGGTCGCCATCTCCAAAGTTCGGGATGCTTCACGTTGGAAATCCAGATCGGGAGGAGGAATGGGAGTCTTCATTCTGCGACGGATCGCCATTTCCATTCCTTTACTCCTGGCTATCACCATGGTCACCTTTGCCTTCATCAACCTCGCGCCGGGCGATCCGGTGGACGCCATGATCAATCCGCAGGATCAGCTCAAAGCGCAGGACCTCGAGCGCATGCGCGAAGCGCTCGGTCTGAACAAGCCAATCCCGGTCCGCTACGTCATCTGGCTCGGCCAGGCCGCCCAGGGCAACTTCGGCTACTCCTACAGCACGGAGCAGCCGGTCCTGCGCGTCATCGCGGCCCGCATGCCGCCGACCCTCGAGCTGATGGGCGCCGCCTTGATCATCTCGACGGTGCTCGGCGTCGTCTTCGGCGTCCTCTCCGCCCTGCACGTCTACTCGCTCTGGGACTACGTTCTGGGCGTGCTCTCGCTGGTTGGATTGTCGGTCCCGAGCTTTTTCTTCGCGCTAGTCATTCTCGATATCTTCGCCGCGAAGCTGCAGATCCTGCCGCCGTACGGGATGGGCTCGGAGGTCGGTCCACCTTCGCTCACCGATAACCTGACCCACCTGATTCTGCCGGCCACCGCGCTCTCGCTCGAGCTCATCGCGTCCTTCACCCGTTACGCGCGTTCGGCGGTCCTGGAGGTCATGCGCTCCGACTTCGTCACGACGGCCCGGGCCAAGGGGCTCGGCGAGCGTACCGTGGTCTGGCGTCACATCGTTCGCAACGCGACGATTCCCCTGATCACGATCGCGTCCTTGCGCCTGCCCCTCCTGATTGGCGGGGCGATCATCATCGAAACGATGTTTCAGTGGCCGGGCATGGGGCTTCTCTCGATCGAGGCGATCCGCTCACGGGACTATCCGGTCCTGATGGGGCTTACCTTCCTGATCGCGGCGCTCGTCCTGGCGTCGAACCTGCTGGCCGACGTCCTGTATGCCTGTGTCGACCCTCGGATCCGGGTCTGATTGCCAGCAGCCTGTCTTCGACGAGGTGATAACCGATGGCGACCCACGCGGGCGCGCCGCCGCTGGCGGTCCTCGATCTCGACGAGCCGGTGTCGAAGGATACGGTTTGGCGGCGCTTCCGCCGTCACCGTCTGGCGCTGGTCGGCGCGATCATTCTCGCCATCTTTTGCCTCGCGGCGTTGTTCGCACCCTGGGTGGCGCTGCACGATCCCTACTTCATCGATTTGGACCAGATCAAGGCGCCCCCGAGCGCGAGCCACCTGCTCGGCACCGACGCGGCCGGCCGCGACGTGTTCGCCCGGCTCGTCTTCGGGGCGCGCGTCTCGATGAGCGTTGGCATTGTCGCGGTCGTGATCTCCAGCGCGATCGGGACCTTCATCGGCCTGATTTCTGGCTACCGCGGGGGCGTGATCGACAGCTTGCTCATGCGCTTCACCGAGCTCGTCATGACCTTCCCGACACTCTTCGCGGTGATCATTCTCGTCTCGCTGGTCGGCCCCAGCGTCTTCAACGTGATGCTGGTGATCGGGGTGCTGGGCTGGACCGGCATCGCGCGCCTGGTCCGCGGCCAGGTGCTGTACGAGCGCGAGCTGGACTACGTCACCGCCGCCCGCGCCCTGGGCGCGAGCGATCGGCGGATTATCTACGGCCACATCTTGCCGGCGGTCACATCCTACATCATGGTCGCGGCGACCCTCGGCGTCGCCTACGCGATCTTGACCGAGGCAGCGTTGAGCTTCCTTGGCCTCGGCATCCAGATCCCGACGCCGAGCTGGGGAACGATGCTCTACGCCGCGCAGTCGCTGCCGGTTCTGCGTGACCAGCCCTGGCTCTGGCTTCCGCCGGGTCTGGCGATCGCGCTCGCCGTCCTCGCGACGAACTTTCTTGGCGATGGCCTCCGCGACGCACTGGACCCTCACATGAAGATCGATTGAACCGCGAAAAAAGGAAGGAGGAGAACGCAGATGGCTTCCACTGCCGAATCGCGCTACCACGGACCGGTGAGGTGGGCTGACCTGACGGACTACGTCTACCCGAGCGTGGGGTTGCTGCGCGCCTTCAACGACGCGCTGAATCTCCACTCGGGCCTGCTGCGCATGTCCGTCTGTCGCCTGTTGCCCGGCCAGGACGTCGATCACCATCGCCATCATACGATGAGCGAAATCTATTTCCTGATGAAGGGCCGCTCCCAATTCCGGATCGACGATCAGTTCATCGACGCCGAGGAACACACCGCCGTTTT
>JBOGTX010000042.1:0-6490 GCA_050695695.1 Chloroflexota bacterium | reverse complement strand
GCTCGGCCGCTCGGCCAGATCATCGCCCAATCACGCTGGAAAGAACTATAAGCGCGATCGAAGCGGGCCTCAATCCCCGAACGGATCGGCGCGCGAGCAGACTCATCGCGGCTCGGGCGGCCGTCCTGAATCTCGACCGGCGTCGGCGCTATAATCATCCCGCGCGACAATCCAATCCGGGAGGGTGACGTGGCGTTCAACGTCAAGCGACGAGGGAAGCTGACCTATTACTACAATGGTGACCGACCGGTCCTGTCGGCCATGGTGACCGAAGCGCAGCCCGACGGCGACCTGAAGATCTACTTTTCCGGCCTGACCGGCGGCTATTCCGCGAAGGGCGTCCTGAAGCGCGACGAGCTGGTGACGATGGACCCGGCCCGCGAGATCCCGCTGGTGTTCGAGTGCTGGGAAGCCTGGCTCAAAGAGGCCGAGATCTGCGAATCGCTCAAGGAGGTGGACTTCATTGAGGTCCACGCCTTTGGCTGCCAGCCGAAGACGCCCAATCCGCTGGTCGATCCCCTGGGCTACGCGGCCGAGCAAGACCGGCTGCGCCAGGCCTACGCCGAGGCGTACCGCGGGTTTTTCGCGTCTTACCTGCCGGACCATGGCCTGCCGGCCCGGTTCACCGTTCACCTGCTCGACGTGCCCGACAAGGCGGCGTCCTACGAGTTCTACTCGACGGCGCTCTATCAGCGCGCACGGTAGGACCGGCCGGACTATCGAGTTGGCGAGATGATTCGCAATTCAGGAAAATTCGTACCGTAGAATCCAAGGTCGCAGGTTATCAGCCGACGGGGCGGTCTGCCGCCTGACGCGCCCCGTCGAGCACGTCGCGCGCTGGTTGGGCCACACGTTCCTGGCCCGCCAGAAGGTCGATGGGAACGTTGGTATCGACCGCGACGCTCATTTGCTCGTCTCGTCGTGCCCGCGGATCGAGCGGAGCCACTGGTCGATCTCCTCCGTGCTCATCCCACCATCCGGCCACCAGGCGCCTTCGTACTGCCGGAAAGGATCCTCCGACCTGACCGGAACGACGACGATGCCGTTGGGGCCGACCTCGAACGCCACGTCATCGCCAGCCCTGATCCCGAGAAGCCGTCGAACCTGGCGCGGAACCGTCAGTTGCCCCTTGTTGGTCACCCGAGCGCCGTATCGCGTGGGCATTACCTTACCTCCTTACAATCATATATGGAGAAACGGAGGCTTGTCCATTCGGATGCGGGTGCCGGCCGTTCTTCAACGCGATATACTGTGGCGTAGGTCAGCTCGACCGCGCGGAAAGGGTGTTGGATGCGTCGCGCTTTCTTGGTGCTCGTCGTCGCGATCGTCCTGGGGGTCGCGCTGTTGCCGGCCGCTCACGCGGCCGCCGATACCCTTTTGCTGATGCCGGAGTTGTTTCCCAACGCTCCGGCCCGTCCCCTGGACTGGGTGACCCCGCCGCCCCGGCGAACCACGGTCACGATTCGGAATGGCGACCGCGCGTCGGTCGCCAGCCTTTACGACCCTGGTACTCCCGGCCGGCACGGCGCGGTAGTCATCTTCCTCGGCGTGGCGCCGGCTGGTCTGGACGATCCTCGGGTCGTCCGGCTCGGCGAGGGACTGGCGCGGATCGGGATCGTCACCTTGATTCCGCAATCCCAGGACCTGGTGAACAGCAAGGTTGATCCGGGCGAGATCGATACGTTGATCGCCTCGTTCGACTACCTGGCCGGGCGGCCCGACGTCGATCCGGGCCGGGTCGGACTCGGCGGATTCTGCATCGGGGCCGGTCTCTCCCTCGACGCCGCCGAGGACCCGAGGATCAACCAGCGCGTCGCCCTGGTCAATAGCTTCACCGGCTATTACGACTTGAGCTCGTACGCCGTCAGCATCATCACCCATACGATCGAGCCGTTCCCCCCCGAGCCCGGCGTCGCGCACGCGCCGTGGGACCCGGCGGCGAACGCGACCCAGGTGCTCGACGATCACCTGATCAGCCTCGATCCCAGCGTGTCCGAAGAAAACCTGCTTCGGACGGCGGCCCACGATCCGCAAGCGGCGCGCCCTGACCCCGCTCGGCTGAGTCCGATCGGTCGCGAGATTTTGACGGTGTTGACCACCCGCGATCCAGCGACGGTCCAAAGGCTGCTGGGTGACCTTCCGCCGGCCGATCAGGAGATTCTCCGGCGCCTCTCTCCCAGCACCCACCTCGCCGACCTGCACGCGAAGGTCTTCATCATGCACGACCACGACGACAGCACCGTGCCGTACGTGCAGTCCCGCCTCCTGCTCGCCCATTTGAAGCCCGGCCAGGGCGAGTACGACGAGTTCAGCTTCTTCCAGCACGTCGATCCCACCGCGACGGTCTCGCCGGTCGTCTTCGCCCGCGACGCCAGCCGCCTGGCCTGGCACATGTTCCAGATCGTCGAGATCCTCCAGGGCGCGGTGCCGGTCCAGCATTTTTAGAATTGGGGCGTCTTGACGAACGTACAGGTTTATCATAGGATCGTGTGTAACATCGGCGAGGCGAGAGGACGTGGGCAATCGGCAGTGGATCGTACTGGTGTATCGGGTCCCTTCCGAGCCGGCCAGCCGCCGGGTCGCGATCTGGCGCGACCTGAAGCGGCTGGGGGCGCTCTACCTCCAGCAGTGCGTCTGTATTCTGCCGCTACTCGCGCCGGTGACCGACGAAGTCGCGCGGATCACCCGGAAGATCGACGCCATGGGCGGTGAGTTCACCCTTTTTCAGGAGCCGAAGCTGAGCCCGGCGGACGTGTTGAAGATCGTCGCGGCGTTCCGCGATCTGCGCGACAAGGAGTACGCCGAGATCGTCGAGGAGTGCGAGACGAAGTTCGTCAAGGAAGTAGAGTTCGAGCACTTCCGCGAGAACTATAGCTTTGGCGAGGCGGAAGAGATCGCCCAGGACCTGGAGAAGATTCGCCGGTGGTTCGAGGCGGTGCAGGCGCGCGACTGGTTTCGCGCCGAGCGCGCCGGCGAGGTCGCCGACTGGCTCGGGCGCTGTGCCGAGTTGCTGGCCGGCTTCGAGGAGGAGGTATACCGACGCGCCGGGAGCGATCGGGAAATCGACGCGGCGGAGCCGGGCCGCCCGCCCCGGCCGGGGCTTGTCATCCTGGACCAGCAGTCCGGGGAGCCGGATGGGGATAAGGAGTCGATACCATGAGCAGCATCTTTCTCATCGTGGCGACGTTCCTGGCGTCCTCGGTCGAGATGGTCGAGGCGCTGACGATCGTTCTGGCGATCGGGGTGACCCGGGGCTGGCGCTCGTCGCTGGTCGGCGTCGTCGCGGCGCTGGTTGGCCTGGCGATTACCGTGGCGATCCTCGGCCCGGCGCTGACCCTCGTCCCGATTGGCGCGCTGCGCGTCGTCGTCGGTACGATCCTCTTGATTTTCGGCCTGCAGTGGCTGCGCAAAGCAGTCCTGCGCGCCAGCGGCTTCAAGGCGATGCACGACGAGGCGGCGATCTTTCAGCGCGAACTGAACGAGGCCAAATCGGTCAGCGGCGCGGTCGAGGCAGGTCTCGACTGGTACTCGTTCACCGTGTGCTTCAAGGGAGTGTTCCTGGAAGGGCTCGAAGTCGTCTTCATCGTCCTCACCTTTGGCAGCAATCAGGGCAACATTCCGCTCGCGGCGGTCGGCGCGGCGGCGGCGGTGATTCTGGTCGGGCTCGCCGGCGTGGCGGTTCGTCAGCCACTCAGTCAGGTTCCCGAGAACACGATGAAGTTCGCGGTGGGCCTGCTGCTGACCACGTTTGGCATGTTCTGGGGAGGCGAGGGCGTCGGCGTCGCCTGGCCGGGTGCGGACGCGGCGATCCTCGGGCTGCTCGCGTTCCTGTTCGTTTGCTCGATGGCGCTGGTGTTCACGCTGAAATCGCGACGCGAACAGTCGCTCGTCGCCGCGAGGAGCTAGCCAATGAAATACATCGTCAATTTCTTCGCGTTCTGGTACGACTTCGTCGTCGGGGACGACTGGACCGTCGCGGTCGGGGTTATCGTGACACTGGCGATCGCGGCGGCGCTCGCCCGGGCCAACCTGGCGGCCTGGTGGTGGATCCCTCTGGCGATCGTCGTCCTGCTGACCACGTCGCTCATTCGGGCCTCGCGACCAGCTCCGCGCTAACCGGCTCCGCTCACGGCGCGGGAACGGTCGATGGCGCGGCGGATCGCCCGTGGCAGCTCGACGGCGGTACCCGAGGTTTTCCGAAGCAGGCCGGTGACCCGGTTGGCGAGAATCTGGCGCTCCGGTCCGGTCAGGTCTTTCGCCGTCAGCACGACGACCGGCACGTCGGCCAGGTCGGCGTCGTTCCGCAGCGCCTCGAGCACCTGAAAACCGTCGACCTCCGGCATGAGCAGGTCGAGCACCACCGCGGCCGGCCGAATTTCCCGCGAAAACCGCAGCGCGGCGTCGCCGCTTTCGGCCTCGGCGGTCGTGAAGCCGGCTCCCCTGAGGCTTTCGCTCACCAGCCGCCGCAGCGTCGGCTCGTCGTCGACGATCAGGATCGGCCCATCGGCCCGTGGACCCGCGACGCGCTTGATACTCTCGATCAGGCGCTCGGCCGGGACCGGCTTCACCAGGTAATCGTCGACGCCAAGGGCCAGCCCCCGCGTCCGTTCGTCGTGTCCCGAAATAATGACGACCGGGGTATCCGCGTACCGGGGGTCCGATCGAAGGTTCGCCAGCACCGACCAGCCATCGAGCTCGCCGGCCAATCCAAGGTCGAGCACGACCGTCGCCGGACGCTCGGCATGAATCCATTCGATCGCCGCCTCACCGGTCGACACGCTGTCCACATCGTATCCAGCGTCGGTGAGCTGGGCGCGAATCAGCGCGGTCAGGCTCGCGTCGTTCTTGACCAGCAGGATTCGGCCGCGCTCGCGCTGACGCGTCGGCGCCGGCGGGACCGCCATGCCCGACGCTCGGGGAACCGTCAGCGAGAAGGCGCTTCCCCGTCCCAGGCCCTCGCTCTCCGCCCAGATCCGCCCACCCCAGCCCTCGACGAGATGGCGGCAGATCGACAATCCCAGGCCCGTCCCGCTGATCTTCTGATGCTCCGGTCGCTCGATTCGGTAGAACTTGGTGAAGAGGCGGTCCATCGCCTCCGGCGGCAGCCCGAGGCCAGTATCCTGGACCGAGACGACCACCGCGTCATCGTCGGTTCGCACCCGGATGGTCACATCGCCGTCATTCGGGCTGTACTTCAGCGCGTTGGAGAGCAGATTAATCAAGACCTGGGTGAGGCGCTGGCTATCGGCCCGCACCAGCGCTGGCTCGGACGGAAAGTCTCGAATCAAGCGCCGCCGACCAATCTGAAGCTTGAGGCTCCGCTCGACGTCGGCAATCACCTCGTCCAGGCGGAGTGACCGAGGGTGGTGGGTGATGCGCCCGGACTCCAACCGCTCCAGGTCGAGGAAGTCGTTCACCAGCTCGGTGAGCCGCTGACACTCCTTGAAAATCGTCTCGACGAATCCCCGACTCTCCTCGCTCAGCTCCTCACGGAGCAGCAGCAGCTCGGAGTAGCCGAACACCGAGGCAAGCGGTGTCCGCAGCTCGTGCGAGACGAGCCCGACGAATTCGTCCTTCATCCGCTCGACCTCGCGCTGGCGGGTGACGTCGCGGAAAACCGCGACCACGCCGACGGTGGCGCCGCCGGACCGGCGGACCGGCGCGGCGGCCAGGCTGATCGAGATCGGTGTCCCATTCGGCCGCCAAACCGTCAGCTCGCACGGCTCGAGCTGCCGCCCGGTGCGCAGGACCTGCTGAATCGGGTTCAGGTGCTCGCCGAGGGCGTGGCCGGTGGCATCGCGAATCCCCAGCGCGTCGGCCCACTCGCCACCCAGCACGGCCTCGAAGTCGACGCCGCAAATCCTTTCGGCGGCGGGGTTGAGCAGGGTCAGGCGCCGTTCGCAGTCGGTCGTGATCACGCCGTCTCCCATGCTGTAGAGAATCGCCTCGACCCGGCTCTTCTCCGCGGCGAGTAACTCGGCCTGTCGGGCAACTTCGTCCCCGCTGCGGACCAGCTCATCGTACAGGTGCTTCATCCGGATCAGGGATCGCGCGCGCGCCAGCAACTCGGCGCGATCGACCGGTTTCGACAGAAAGTCGTCGGCGCCCACCTCGAGGGCGTGAATCTTGTCCGCCCGATCGCTCAAGGACGTGAGCATGACGATGGGGACGGCACGCGTCAAATCGGCGGCCTTAAGACGAGCGCAGACCTCGTAACCATCCAGACCGGGCATGATGATGTCCAGCAGAATCAAGTCGGGCGGCTGGGCGAGGGCAATGTCAATTCCTGGCCGACCGCTGGTGGCCGCGCTGACCGCGTAACCGGCACGCTCCAGTTGCGCGCGGATCAAGGCGACGTTCTGCGGGTTGTCGTCGATCACCAGGATTCGCGAGGGCGCTTCGTCTGGCATGCTGGCCTCTCCTTTTGGATTACGACGGTCGCGCGCGGAGAAACGATTGAACCTCGATCGCCAGCGTCCGGGTATCGATC
>JBOGTX010000041.1:0-1575 GCA_050695695.1 Chloroflexota bacterium | reverse complement strand
ATTCAGCACGTCGGTCGCGTCGACCGGCTCGGCCTCGATCAGCCTGGCGAGCAGCTCGCGCGTTGGTACCGCTGGCACGTATGGCTCGCCGGCCATCTGGCTCGGGGAAATCGCCTCGAACGAGCCTTCGTAACCGATCCGCCGACGTCCGAGCTTCTTCTCGCGAATGATCTCGCCGAGCAGCCGCGCGGCGGACTCCATCGGCGGAGGGTCGGGCAGCCGCCACGCCTCGTACACCCGGATGTCCGAGACCAGGCCGGCGGCGACCTGATCGCGCTCGGGCCGCGGCGCGACGACCGCGGGCTCGCCATCGGCCGGGTAGACGACGAAGGAGCAGCCGATCTGCGAATAGTAACCGGTCAAGCACACCAGATTCTCGGGAAGGCGGCAGACGATCGCGTCGAGATTGGCCGCGGCCAGCGCCTGTCGAATCGATTGGTCTCGCTGAAGGTCGATCGCCATCGTTTCAACCTCGCGGTCCGTGATGGAGTCAAGGAGTGGAAGCCAGGGATCGGCGAGGACGAGAAACCGCGTCCCCGGGCAAATCTGCTTTTGCTCCCGCTCCGACCGGCGCTATTGTAGCGCGACCGATCGGGCGGGGATAGTCCCGGACGGCTCACGTCGCCCGAATTCGCTGATGGACAACCGCGATTACTGACTGACGCGTGAAACGTCAACGGGACGACGAGAATTCGGTGCGCCGCGCTCACGCCTCACGTTTCACGTCTTCACGCGGCGATCAGCTACGAGACGGACGGTGGCGTCATGACCCGAAGGCGGAGTGTCCTCCGGTTTTGCTTGTTTTGAAGGATCACCTCGGTGGGATCATCCGGGCAACGGACGAACACGTCAGTGGTCTGAGCGGCGGCGAGAACCTCGTTCTTCACCAGATCTGGTCGGTTTGATTGGAGCAGCCAGTCGGTGGGATCGTCATTCTCAAACCGAACGAAAAGGTCGGTTGCGACCAGGGTTTGGACCTCTTCCGGCTCGAACGCACCCGCGCCCACGTGCACGCTTTGAGTGTGTGGCCCCTTCCGTCGCGGTTCCTGGAAGACGACGACCTCGAATCCCCCCTCGAAGGTCACGATGGCCGTGTGGCGGCGATCCGAGCTCGCCGCGACTCGGACTCGCTCCACGCGCCGGCCAACCGCGGCAACAAGGGTTCCGGATGTGCTTAGCTCGCGTAGCGCCACGAAGCGCATCCAGGCGCTCCGCAGTCGATCGAGCTGATCCCGGCTGACCCGACCAGACGCTGTGCCGCGAGCAGGCTTGGCGAGACTGGCACGATCCGTTGGAGCTCGACGTAGGAGTGAGGAAATGGGGCTTGCGAGCCATCCGAGAATTGGAGCAAGTCGTCGGCGGGAAGTTCGATCGCGTTGACCAGCCCTCCACTCCGCACCCCGTGTTGCTGGTTGACCGGGAGGAGCGCGAGTGGCTAAATCGGGGCGATGAGCACTTGCGTGGGACGCTTGTCGATGGCGCAGTCGGGACTGACGACGATCGCCGGCTGATACCATACCCGCCCGACGACTGGCTCGGACGCGACGTGAAGCCGAGGGATCGTGAACGCGAGAC
>JBOGTX010000040.1:0-2934 GCA_050695695.1 Chloroflexota bacterium | reverse complement strand
ACGAGTTCGAGACCCGGATTCGTCAGGGCGCCTTCTCGCCGAAGCTGCTCCGACCGATCCACCCGATCCACGCCGACGTCGCCGACAACGTCACCTATAAGCTCGTCGGGCTGGTCGCCCTGATTCCGGCCGCGATCGTCCTTTCGGTCGCGTTTGGCGCGACCTATCAGTTGACGTTGGGGCGGGCTCTGGCCTTCGTCCCGGTCATCCTGCTCGCCTTCGTTCTGCGCTTCGCCGTCGAATGGACGCTCTCGCTCGCCGCCTTCTGGACGACCCGGGTCGGCGCGATCAATCAGGCGTACAACCTGGCAGTGATCTTCCTGGCCGGGCAGATGGCGCCGCTCTCGCTGTTTCCGGCGCCGGTGCAAACCCTCGCCAGCGTTCTGCCCTATCGCTGGATGGTGGCGTTTCCGGTCGAGCTGATCCTGGGAAAGGTCGATCGATCCGAGATCTGGCTCGGGCTGGCGATGCAGGTCGGGTGGGTCGCGGTCAGCCTCATCGTGCTCAACGTCGTCTGGCGATTCGCCGCGCGGCGCTATTCGGCGGTGGGGGCATGAGCGCGGCGCGCCTGATCTGGGCGTTCCTCCGAGTCGGCGCGCTCAACGAGCTGGCGTACCGGAGCAACTTTTTCATCCAGTTGTTTCAGTCGGCGCTCGGCCTCGCGGCGGCGCTCCTCGGCCTGGCGGTGGTGTTCGACCACACCAGCACCCTTGGAGGCTGGCGACCGGCCGAGCTGATCGCGCTGGTCGGGGTCTATTTCCTGGTCGGCGGCTTCCTCGACGTGGTGATCAAGCCGAGCTTCACCCAACTCATGGAAGACGTGCGCCTCGGCACGCTCGATTACACCCTGACGAAGCCGGCCGACGCGCAACTGCTGGTGAGCGTGAAGACGGTGCAGATCTGGCAACTGGCCAACGTCCTGCTTGGCCTGGCGGTCCTTGGCGTCGCGCTGATGAGACTTGGCGGATCGATCGGCGTGGCCGCCGCGCTCGGTTTTCTGGTCGCGCTGCTCTGCGGCGGCATGATCGTCTACAGCTTCCTGCTGATGCTCACCACGCTCTCGTTCTGGGTCGTTCGGGTCGCGAACATCATGGTGATCTTTCAAACGATGTACGAAGCCGGACGCTGGCCGGTCGGGATTTATCCGCCGTGGCTGCGATTGTCGCTGACCTTTCTGGTGCCGGTCGCGTTCGCGATCACCGTTCCGTCGCAGGCCCTGGTGGGACGGCTCGATCCATCATCGCTGGCCGAGGCAGTTGCCCTGGCCATCGCGCTGTTGGCGATCTCGCGCTGGTTCTGGATGGTGGGCGTTCGGCACTACTCCGGGGCGTCGGCATGACGCTGGCCGTTCGCGCGTCAAGCGAATCGTGAAGGTCGAACCGACGCCGAGCCGGCTCGCGACCGAGATCTTCCCATCGTGCGCCTCGGCCACCACTCGCGCGCCCGCCAGGGCGTTGTCGTCCTATTGGGCGGTCGACCGCCCGATCCGCGGGTCGCGCCGCCAGAGCCCGGCCACGAGGATGCCGCCGAGCAACACGCTGAGCGCCGCGACCGCGAGGACCGGGCTGAAGGCGTGCGCGCGAACCGCGATGAACCCACCTCCGGCCGGTCCGACGACCTGACCGAGACCAAACGCGGCAGTCAACCAACCGATGACCGCGGCCGGGCGATCCGGGGCGATCTCTCCCCCGAGGGTGAGGGTCAGCGTCACGATACCCATGAACGTTCCGCCAAAGAACAGGGCCGACGCGAGCACCACGATCACGCCGCTGCCAACGACCGGGAGCGCCATGGCGCACGCCTGGGCGAGGTACGCCAGGGTAAGGGCCGGGATAAAGCCCGCCCGACCGGCCAGGCGAGACCAGAGGACGCACGACGGCGCCGCGGCTAGCCCGACGACGATCCACGCGCTGGTCCCGATCGTATTCAGGCCGGGCATCCGGTCGACGAGCGCGACGAGGAAGGTGGCGGTCGCGCTGTAGCCCGCGCCTTCGAGAAAGTAGGCGGCCAGGAGAACCCCAAGCGTGGCCCGGGCAGCCAGCGGAGGGCGCGGCGGAGGCGCGGCCGGGATCACGCGCGAGGTGTGCGGCAGCAACGGCCAGGCCACGGCGATGAGCGCGGCGGCGAGCACCGCCAGAATCAGCCAGGCGCCTTGCCAGGCATAAGCCCCGCCGGCGATCCGGACGACCGCGCCGGTCAGCGCGATCCCCAGACCGACTCCGGCGTAAAACCAGCCGGACGATCGCGCGGCCCCGCGCCAGCGCAACAGCTCCAGCACCTCGGCTGACGCCAGGACGAAGGCGCCCGCGCTGGCAACACCGGTCAAGAAGCGGACGAGGCCCCAAGCCGGGATGCTGGTCGTCGTCGCCATCAGGCCAGTCGTCACGACAACCACGCCGAGACACCCGGCGAGCGCGCGGTCGCGAGATCGATCGAGTCGCACCAGGGCGACCAGCAACGCCCCGATCAAATAGCCGACGTAGTTAGCCGACGCGACGAGACCGGCCTGCGCATCGTTGAAGCGGAGCACCTGCTGCATCAAGGGCAGGACCGGCGTGTACGCGAATCGGCCAATGCCCATCGCCGCGGCCAGAATCAGGATACCGCCAGCCAACGGGCGAAATAGCCCGCGCCAGCTTTCCGTCTCGCCAGCCGGGCTCAGCTTCGCCTCGGGATCTCGCCGGCCGGCACGACCCGACAGTCGGGCAGCGCGCGTAGCAGGGCCTCGGGACCCGGCGGCGAGTAGACGGCGAGGATACGCATGGGCTCCCAGCCGGTGTTGATCGTCTCGTGGTAGACGTCGGCGGGGATCTGAACGAGGTCGCCCGCGGTGACCGCCCGGCGCATCGGGTGTCCCTCGGCGTCCTCGACCATCTGGCGGCCGGCGCCGGAGATCACGTAGAGGACTTCCTCGACGCCGTGGTGGTTGTGGCG
>JBOGTX010000039.1:0-4513 GCA_050695695.1 Chloroflexota bacterium | reverse complement strand
TCCCAGAAAGGGTTGGTACCGACCGAGCCGACGACCACTTCGAGCGCCCCCCGGAACAAAACAGTGAGAGCATCGCCCATGTCTGACGTTACTGCCCGCACGAGCCTGCTGAATGACATCCGCCAGGTTCTGCCTCATCGCTACCCATTCCTGCTGGTCGATCGAATTCTCGAGGTCTCGGAGGACGGCACCCGCGCCGTGGCGATCAAGAACGTGACCGCCAACGAGCCCTTCTTTCAGGGACACTTTCCCGACAACGCGATCATGCCCGGCGTCCTGATCGTCGAGGCGCTGGCCCAGGCTGGCGGCGCGGCGCTGCTCGGTTCGGAGACCCGCGCCGGCAAGCTGGCGATGCTGGCCGGGATCGACGGGTTTCGCTTCCGGCGGCCGGTCGTCCCCGGCGATACCCTGCGCCTCGAAGTCGAGCTGCTGAAGCTGCGCGGCCCGATCGGTCGGGTGAGGGGGCGGGCGCTGGTCGAGGGCCAGGTCGCCGCCGAGGGGGAGATTATCTTCGCGCTGGTGGCATCGCCGTAACCGCGAGCCTGGAACACGCTACCTTGCATCTCTCGAAACGCCCAATCACCCGCTTACCTTACCCGCGGTCGAGCCAGTCGCGATACCTGGCGGTCGCGTTGCTGTACTGGCTGCTGGGCTGGCTGCTCGCCCCGGCCTGTCGCCGAACCGTCACTCTGAGTGAGCTGACGTCGGCGCGCATCCTGGTCCTGAAGCCCTGTTGCCTCGGGGACGTGGTCTTCGCGACGCCACTCATCCGCGAGCTCCGCCGTGCCCTGCCCGCCGCCCACCTGACCTTCGCGGTCGGCCCGCATTCGCGTCCGGCGGTCGCCCGACATCCCGCGATCGACCGATTGCTCGACACCGGCGCGGTCGGCAGCGGTCGCTACACTCCATGGGAGTTCTTCACGCTTGCCCGTCGCGTTCGGGCCGAGCGCTTCGACGCTTGCTTCGTGCTCGAACGCTCGGCGCTGCTCGCCCTGCTACCACTCGTCGCCGGCGTCCCGATCCGAATCGGCCTCGACAGCGGGGGGCGCGGATTCAGTCTCAACGTCGCGGTTCCGGTCAAGCCGTCTCGACCGGAAAGCGAGCTGTACCTCGATCTGTTCCGCGCGCTCGGCGGGAACCCGGCCTCGGGGAAGCTCGAGTACCGACCCTCGGAAGAAGCGGCCACACGGGTCGATCGCCTGGTCGAAGCGCGCCTTCCCAGCGATCGCCCTTTTGTCGTGCTCCACCGCGCCGGCGGCGCGAATCCCGGCCTGGTGCTGACCCGAAAGCGCTGGCCGACCGCGAGCTTTCGCGAGCTGGCCACCCGGATCCTCGAGGCCGGCGCGACAGTGGTGCTGGTGGGCGCGCCGGAAGACCGCGAGGGGGCAGAGGGCCTCACCACCCTCCCCTCTCCATCGGAGATGGCGAGGGGAGAGTCGGACTCCCCTCGCCATTTGCGTGCAATTGGCGAGGGGCAGGGGGTGAGGCCCCCGGCCCCCGTCCTCGACCTCGTGGGCCAGCTCTCCCTGGACGAGCTCGCCGCGCTGGCGCGTCGGGCCGCGGTGTACGTCGGGAATGATAGCGGGCCCAGCCACCTGGCCGAGGCAGCTGGCGCCAACGTGGTCATGCTCTTCGGCCCATCCGATCCGATCGTCTACGGCCCACGCGCCCGAAACGCGGTCGCGCTGACGGCCGGATTCTGGTGCAGCCCCTGCTTCGAGAATGGGCGGGTCGCGCCCTGCGCCAACGTTCTGTGCATGCCGTCGCTCTCGGTCGATCGCGTCTGGAACGAGGTCTCCCGATTCCTGGCGGGGCCGGAGCGGGCGACGTGATCGGCGCGATCGAGCCGCGGCCGGACGGTCGGCGCGCCCTGCTGAAGATAGTCGGCCGGCTGCTTGGCCCACCGTCGTCGGCGCGATCATCACGGCGCAAGCTGCTGGTGGTCCGGCCGGACCACCTGGGCGACCTTCTCTTCCTGACCCCTGCCCTTCGTCGCCTTCGCCAGGGGCTTCCCGACGTCGAGATCGTCGGGCTGGTCGGCCCCTGGGGGATCCCGGTTCTCGAAGGAAATCCCAACCTGAATCGCCTGATCGCCTGGGATTTTCCCTGGTTCGATCGCCGCGGTAGACGCTCGGCAGTGCAGGCGTCTTCGTCGCTGGTCGCGCTGGCCCGCCGCCTTCGGCGCGAGCATTTCGATCTCGCGCTCCAATTCCGCGCCGACTTCTGGTGGGGTGCGCTGGCGGTGCGGTTGGCGGGCATCCCCGAGCAGATCGGCTTCGACGTTCCGAGCGTTCGGCCGTTCCTCAGTCGCGCGCTACCGGTGCGGCACGGGATCCACGCCGCCGACCAGGACCTGCGGCTGGCCGAGGTGGTGGCCGGACCGGGCGGCGACGCACACCTCGAGTTCTTCGCGTCGAACGCCGATCGGCAGCGAGCCGCGCAGCTGCTTGGCGCCGCCCGGCCCGACCGGCCGCTGGTCGCCCTGCAATCCGGCGCCGGCGCGCCGGTCAAGCTCTGGCCGATCGAGCGGCTGGCCGCGGTGGGGACGCGGCTGCAACGCGATTTCGGGGCGACGATCGTCGCGCTCGGTGGCCCGGGCGAGCGCGATCGAGTGGTTGCCCTGGTCCAGGGGATTGGCCCGGAGACGATCGCCCTGGCGGGGGTCACCAGCCTGGGAGAGCTGGCGGCGGTGCTCGAGCGGTGCCAACTGGCGCTCGGTCCGGACAGCGGACCGCTCCACCTCGCGGTCGCCGTCGGCACACCGACGATTCACCTTTTCGGCCCGGCGGATCCCCGGCGCTTCGGACCCTACGGTGACCGAACCCGCCACCGGGTCATCCGCTCGGCCTGGCCGTGTTGTCCCTGCGACCGCCTCGACTTCCCGAGCGGCGAGCTCGCGGTGCATCAGTGCATGGCGGAGATTACGACCGAGCAGGTGGTCGAGGTCGCGGCAAACCTGCTGCGGCGCTTGGACGGGAGGGCCGGGGATTGAGTCGCATCCTCACCATCAAGCTTGCCGACCTGGGCGACGCGCTCACCGCGACGCCGGCGCTGCGCGCCCTGCGTGCCAGCTTCCCCGAGGCGACGATCGACGCGCTGGTCACGCCGGCCGGCGCGGCGGTCCTCGACGGGCTCGATTCGATCGACAACCTGATCCAATTCGAGAAGGCGCGGTTCGACCGCCTCCCGCCGTCGGTCCGCCCGATTGCCGAGGCCGCCGCGCTCGGACTCAGGCTGCGCCGGCATGGCTACGATCGGGTCTTCCTCTTCCACCACCTCTTCACCGCGGCTGGGCGCCTGAAATATACGGCGCTGCTCGGGGCGATCGGATCGCCCTGGCGGGGCGGCGTCGCCGAGGGCCATCCGTTCTTTTTGACCCGAGTTTTTCCCGACGAAGGCTACGGCGTGCGCCACGAGGCCGATTACTGGCTCGGCGCGGTTGGGCTCGCCGGGGCGGTCAATCCAGCGCCGCGATTCGAGGTATCCGTCGACGCGGACGCGCGCGCCCGGGCGGGCCAACTGCTTGGCGAGGGTCCGCGCGGGTGCAAACGCCCGCGCATCGCGATCTATCCTGGCTCGGGGTCCTACAGCCCGGCCCGGCGCTGGCCGGCCGAGCGTTACGGGCGGGTCGCGCGCTGGCTCGCCGAAACGGAGAACGCCGAGATCGTCGTCGTCGGCGGGGCTTCGGAGCGCGAGCTCGGGGAACAGGTCCGGCTCGGCGTTGGCCCGGCCTGCCACGACCTGACCGGACTCACCGCGGACGTGAAAGTGCTGGCCGCGGTGCTCGAGCGCTGCGACCGGTTCGTCGGGAACGACGGCGGGGTGATGAATCTCGCGGTCGCGGTTGGCTTGCCAGTCGTCGCGGTCTTCGGGCCGAGCAACGCGGTATCCTGGGGGCCCTATCGGGGCGTCCGAACGGAGTCCAGGGAGAACGCGCGCTCGGTCGTGATCCGAACCGATCTGCCCTGCGCGCCCTGCCACTATCGAGGCTTCTTACCCGGCACGCGCCACGGCTGTCGATCGCGCGATTGCCTGACCTCGATCGACGTGGAAACCGTGGCTCGCGCGGCGGCGGAGCTAATGGATCAGGAAGGTCAAGCCGATGAGGATGACGAACGCGGCCGCGGCCAGCATGGCGATGCGTCGTAAGTCCGCGATCACGTAGTTGTAGTCGGTGATCGGAATCAGGCTTCCCAGCTTCGGGGCGCGATAAGATCGGCTCGCGGCGCGGGTCGGGCTCGCGGAACGCGGCGTGTAGGTAGGAGCGATCGGCGATCCGGTCACGCCCGGCGTCCCGATCGACGGCGGCATCATCGGCGCGCGCTCGACCGGTACGGCCGCCGACGGGCGCGCGCTCGGACGCGTCGGCGGGCGACTCGCCCGGGCGCGCGCCGTCCTTCCAGCTTGCTTCTTCGGCATGCGACCTCCGTGGAACTGCCTCTATTATACGACCCGGAAGGGACGATGGGCCAGTGAGCCCCGGCTCATCCGCGCTTGAGGGCAAGCCCAAGGT
>JBOGTX010000038.1:0-6901 GCA_050695695.1 Chloroflexota bacterium | reverse complement strand
CTTTAACCACGATCTGATGGATCCCGCTCAAACCCCCGAGCTCCTGATGCTGGCGTGCAAGGCGGCGATTGAAAAGGGCGGCGTCGCCCGGCTGGGCGTGCCCTCCGACGTCGCGCGGGAAACGGTGAAAGGCCCCTTGATCGGGCACGCCGGTCACCTGATCCAGGAGAAATGGGCCGCGCCCGGTTCGCGAGTGGCGGAGGCAATTCAGATGTTCTCGGCGGCCAAACGACCGGTCATTCTCGCCGGGCGCGGCGCGCTGGACACCCGCGGTGCGATCGCGTCCTGCGCGGATACCTTCGACGCGCCGGTCGTAACGTCCTGTCCCGCCAAGGGGCTGTTGCCCGAGGACACGCCGCTCGCCATGGGCGTCGTCGGACGCTTTGGCAGTGCGATCGCCGACGACACGATCAGGCAGGCTGACGTCCTGCTGGTGGTTGGGTGCTCACTCTCGGAAAACACGACCGAGGCGTGGTCCTTGATCTCCGACGCGACCCGGATCATCCAGATCGATACGAATCCCTGGCACGTCGGCCGAAACCACCCGGTCAACCTGGCGCTGATTGGCGATGCCTTGCTGACCCTCGACCAGATCAACCAGCCGGCGAAGGCAGCTCACCACGCGGACTATCTGACCGAGCTGGCGGGCCGCAAGCGCGACTGGACGGCCCGGGTGGATCAGCCGGCGCAGTCGGACCACTCGCCGATCTTTCCGCAGCGGGTGATCCGCGAGCTAGCTCAGGTCTGCGCCGCCGACGCGATCATCGCGCTGGACCCGGGCGACCACGCCGCCTTCTATTGCGAGCAGTTTCCGTCCCGCGACCAGACCACGTTGGTGTCCGGCCGAATGGGCGTCATGGGCTTCTCGGTGCCGGCGGCGAACGCCGCGAAGCTAGCCTTTCCGAACCGCCAGGCGATCGCGCTCTGTGGCGACGGCGGCTTCAGCTCGATCATGGGCGAGTTCCTGACCGCGTGCCAGTACCATCTGCCAATCGTCGTCGTCCTGCTGGACAACGGCATCCTGGGCATGGCCCGGACCGAGGAGAAGCACGCCGGCTTCCAGCGGACCGGATTCTACACCCAGCTTGCTGGCTGCGACTACGCGAGCTTCGCGTCGGCCTGTGGCGGCATGGGCGCGCGGGTGAGCAAGCCGTCCGAGGTGCGAACGACGCTCGAAAAAGCGTTCACCTCGGGCATCCCGACCCTGGTCCAGATCGACGTGGATCCCAACCAGCGCCCGCGCTTCGGGGGATAGGGACTTCCCTCACGCCGCGACGTCGACCTCGACCGGGCCGATCAGCAGCTCGGGAAGCCCGGCGAGGTCGTTGCTGATGCTCGCGCGGACCCAGTCCGACTCCACGACATCGGCGAACGCCGCCTGTCCTTCGGATTCCCAGACGCTCTCGGATACCGCGCGATCGTCGGCGGTGGTGACGAAGCGGTAGCGGAGAAAACCTGATTGGGCCATCAGCGACCCGAGAAGGCCAGATCTCACCGACGCCAGGACGCCGCCCAACGCCCCACGCCGAAAGCGATAGATTCGAACGCACTGATAGGGCATGACTCGTCTTACCGCCGCAGGTCGAACGTCCCCACGCCGCCCGTCACGAGGTCGGCGACTCGCACCAGATTGTTGTTGGTATCGGCGACGTACAGGTGGCCGTCCAGCACGGTGAGGCCGGATGGCTCACGGAAGCGCGCGCCGGTTCCCATGCCATCGCGATCGCCAACCTGCCCATCGCCCAGGAACGTGACCGACCGCCGCGTCCGGGGATCGATCCGCTTGACCTTGTTGTTGTAGCTGTCGGCGACCAGCAAGGTGCCATCGTCCCAGGCAACCCCGAGCGGATGCTGCAGCCGCACCTCGTCGCCAACGCCGTCGACGTCGCCAAACTCGAAGAGGCCCTGGCCGACGATCGTTCTGACCAGGCCGGGCGGACCGAGATCGATCGCGCGAATTGCGCTGGTCTCGGCGTCGGCGACGAACAGCTCGTCCGGGCCGAGGGCGAGGCCACTGGGTTGAGCGAACCACGCCTGATCGAGCGGACCGTCTTCGAGCCCCTCGTGGCCGGTGCCGGCAAAGGGCGCGATGTTTCCGGATCGGAGATCCATCGCCCAAATCTGGTGGAACCCGGCCATCGCCACGTAGAGCGTATCCCCGCGTAGCGCCAGGTCCCACGGCGAGTTCAAGGCGACCCGAGTCGCCGACCCTCCCTGGTGGTACGATCTGGCCTGCTCGCCGGTCCCGGCGATGGTGGTGACGACGCGAGATCTGAAGTCGATCCGGCGGATCGCGTGGTTCTCGAGATCCGCGAGGTACAGCAGGTCGCCGTCAAGCGCCATGCCCTGCGGCGCCCGGAACCGGGCGGTGGCGAAGTCTCCGTCCTGAAAGCCCGGCGTGCCGCACCCCACCGAGTCGCGGATCACGCCGTCGGGCCCGGCGACGACGATGACGTCGTGGCCGGAATCCGCGATGAAAATCCGATCGGACCCGGCGTCGGCGAGAACCTTACCGGGGAAGAGCAGCGGCGATTCGTGCTCGCGGTGCTTCTCCAGCCGGGTCTGCAACGGCTGGTGCGACAGGAGGCCCTTTCGGTCGAACTCGGCGACGATGCCCTGGACGGCTTGATCGAGCCCGTCGAAGGTGACTTCACCCTCGTGTTTGCCGAGGATCTTGCCCTCGGGATCGATGAAGAATAGCGTGGGCCAGGCGCGGCCGGCGTAGGACTGCCAGATCCGGAAGTCGCGGTCGTTCACGACCGGGTGCTCGATGCCGTAGCGCATGATCGCGGCCCGGAGATTCGCGGTCTCGCGCTCGGCCGGGAACTTGGGCGAATGGACCCCGATCACGACCAGATCGCTCGGGTATTTGCGCTCGATTTTCCGCAACTGCGGAAAAATGTGCAGGCAGTTAATTCAACAGAACGTCCAGAAGTCCAAGATGACCACGTGGCCCCGCAGATCCGCCATGGAAAGCGGATGGTCCACGTTCAGCCAGTCGACGCCCGGTGGAAAGTCGGGCGCGCGCACCGTTCCCTGCCAACGTTCTCGCATGGCGTCACCTCCCTCAGAATCCAAGCAAGACCGCGACCGCGCCGTTTAAGCGCCGATGGAGCATTCGCTTCTGAGTGTACCGGTTTCGCGCGGGGGGACGCAAGCACAGCTACGCGGTGCATCCGACAAGTTCCGCCGAGATTGCCCAGCTGTCATTCCGAGCGTGGCTAGCGAGGAATCTCCGAGTCCGGCGCTGACACCGGGTTCAGAGATTCCTCACCGCGGTTCGGAATGACCGTGGGCGGTAAAGCGCGCCGAATTCGGCGCATGCACTTGTTAGCGGCCCCGGCCTCTAATTTGCGTCATTTGCCCCATTCGAACTCTTTTTCAATTGGGAGTCGGTATGCGACGCGTGCGGTGGCTGGTGGTCGGGTTGCTGATGGCGTTCCTCGCCGGGACGGCCACCTGGTTCTTACCGGGCGCACCCGGGTTTTCCCCGAGGCTGACCGTCGACGGCCGACCGTACTTCTGGGCCGGCGTCAACTACCCCTACAAGACCTCCCAGGACTTCGGCACGAACGCCTGGGGATACTCCGGCGTCGCTCAGCCGACGACCTACCAGGAGATCGATACCGACTTCGCCAATCTCGCGGCGAGTGGCGTCCGCGTGGTGAAGTGGCGCGTCTTCAACGATGGACGCGCCGACCCGGAGTTCAACGCCAATGGGTACGCCACCGGCCTGGACAGTCACTTCTACCAGGACCTCGACGCCGCGCTCACCCTCGCGCGAAAGCACGGGATCTACCTGGTGCTGACCCTCTTCAACAGTGGATTTTGGACCACCGAGTGTACCCAGCAGGACGTTCATCTCGGCGGCCACGCCGACTCGCTGGTCGATCCGGCGAAGCGCCAGGCGTTGATCGACAACGCGATCGTTCCCCTGATGCGGCACGTCGGCTCGAACGATCGGGTTCTCGCGTTCGAGATCATCGCCGAGCCGGAGTGGGGCGTCGTCGAGCTGAACCATCAGCAGGATGGCCGACTCAAGGTGCCGCTCTCCGACGCGCGGACGTTCATCGGGCAAGTCACCGCGGCGATTCACTTCTACACCGACGCCCTGGCGACCGTCGAGTCGAATCGGGCGTCGAACATGGCCCAGTGGCGCGGGCTTGGCCTCGACTATTACAGCTTTAGCTGGTACGACTGGCTCCAGCCCTATGAGCCGCTGGATCGCCCGGCGGCGTCGTTCCACCTCGATCGACCGATTGTGCTTGGCGAGTTCCCAAGCAACGGCAGCAAGTACTACTCGCTCAGCCAGATCTACGACATCGCCCTCGAGCAGGGGTACGCCGGGGCATTCGCCTGGAGCTACGACAACCCGGACGAATACACCAATTGGGGAAACGTGGCGAACATTTTCCTGGACTGGATGCAGGCGCACTGGCAGGTCGCCGACCTTGTCAAAACGACGAAGCCGCCGGTCTCGCCGGTCGACCTCAGGCCACCACCCTACGACTTCCAGAACGTCAAGGTGATGGGCGAGCCGGACGGGCTCTGGCTGCAAGCCGCGATTCGCGTTGCCTTGCCCGGCACCTATCACCTCCAGTGGTTTCTTTACGACGCGTCGGCCGGACCGGGCAGCGCGAATGCCGAGCAGACGCTCTCCTTTGCCGGAGCGCCGTTGCAGCTGACCGTGCCGCTCGGTAGCCTCGCGCAAGGCCATACCTACAAGGTGAGCCTTGGGGTCTTCGACCAGAGCTACCACTTGATCAAGTGGTTCGACAGCGTCGCGGTCGTCCAAATCAAGGGCGGCGTCCCGCAGATGCAGACCAGGATGGTCGAGGACCCCTGCGGTCGCGAGACCGGCCCGGGAGCCGCCAATGGGTAATGGCGCCCGGCCGGTACGCCTGATCGGCGTGCTGGCATTCTGTTTGCTGGCGCTCGCGGGCGGAGCTGCTTACTGGCTCGCGCGCGCGCCGGGGCCTGGCCCGTCGCGCCTGGACCCGAACCCGGTCCGCCAGGGCAGCCAGGTTCGAGTGAGCGTGACCGGCTTCCTGCCATTGGAGCCGCTGTCGATGGTGGTGTCGGAGAAGCAGAGCGGCGGACCGAGCCTCAGCCTCGGAGTCGTGCCGGCATCGACCGACGGCGGCCTTGACCAGGTGTACGTCGCGCTGCCGGACGACCTCGCTTCGGGTTCTCATCAGGTTACGATCGAGGGACAGGTCAGCGGGCGTCAGAGCACGGCGGTCGTCTACGTCCGTGCGAAGACGCCCTGGGCCACCCTCGCCAGCGGCGAATCCAAGCCACGGGCCGAGCTGGGGTTAGTGGCCGGCGGATTCCAGCCAGGCGAGACGGTCTCGGTTCTCTTCAGCCCACCCCAGGGCGCGAAGCCCAGTCGGCCTGCGACGACACACCGGCTGGCGAATCTTCCGACCGATCGCGTTGGGAACACCACCTGGACGCTGGTGAGGCTCCCGCTGGTCAAGCCGGGCGCGTATTCCCTGCTGGTGAAAGGGAATTCCAGTGGGGCCGAGCTAAGGAAAGACCTGACCCTTTCCGCCTATCAGCCATCGGTCGAGCTCAGTCCGTGGGCGGGACCGCCGGGGATCAAGGTGAAGCTCAACGCCAAAGGGTTTGAACCCGGCGAGAAAGTCGGCGTGTACCTGGGCGCGGCAACGGCATCGGCCGCCAAGCTGGTGGCCGACCGCGACGGTGACCTCTGGGGCGCCGGGCCAGTCACGATCCCGTACGTCTCCGGGCTGGCGCCGCTGACGATCGATCTCGTTGGCGAAGACAGCACCGCGCGGACGTCGGCCCAGTTTCGGGTCTTGGCGCCCAAGCCGTGGCTCGAGCTCACCCAGTACTGGGGCGCGCCGGGCGGATCCGTCGAGTTCAGCGGCGGTGGCTGGGCCGGCGGCGAGCGGATCGCGTTTCACGTCGGAAGCGTCAAGAGCCCGCCGGTGGCCTACGGCCAGGCTGACGACTACGGCTGGCTGCACAACGCCGGCCCGGCGACGATCCCGAAAGCCGCGACCTATCAGGTGACGTTCGTCGCGGAGGGGGAAAGCAGTCACAGCATCGCTACCGCGACGTTCAAGATCGTGCTCCCCTTCGGCATCAGCCCGGTCGGCGTCACCCCAACCGCCGGGGGAGCATCGTGACGGCGGAAAGGAGGTTTCCATAACCGAAGGAACGCGCGGTTCCGGCGATCTTGTGACTGACGGGATCTCCGCCGGCCTGATCGCTGGCGCGACCATGCTCGCCGCGGAGATGGTCGCTTCGACCGTGCTCGGGGCGTCGGCGCTGGGCCCGGTCCGGTTGTTTGCGTCGATCGTGCTCGGTCCCGCCGCGTTGTCGCGGATCTACCCGCTCAGCACGGCGGTGGCCGTCGGCGTCGGGGTACACCTGATCCTCTCCGCCCTGTTCGGGGTGGTCGCGCTTCAGGGGCTCGGCCGAATGGGGTGGCTGGACGCCGAGCCGGCCCGCCTGCTCGCCGGCGGGGCGGCCTATGGCGCGTTGCTCTGGGCGATCGACTTCCTGATCGTCGGCTGGCTGGTGTTTCCGCGGTTCTCAGTCGTCAGCCCGGTCTGGAATGGCGTCGTGCCGCACGTCGTCTTCTACGGTCTGGTCCTCGGCGGCTACCTCGCCCTGACCCGACCCCGCTCAGGGTGACGGCCAGCGCAGCACGGTGACCCCGGCGGGCGCGGTGGTATCGCTCGCCTGCCGGGTGACGACGGCGGCGCGCACCTTCGTGCCATCGTCGCCAACTAGGATGATCCGGCCGTAGCCCTGGGCGTTCCTCGTGAAGTGCCCAGCCCAAACGCCACCAGCAGCAACGCCGCCAGCGACGCGAGCAGGTAGCGATCGAGGCGCGGGGCGGTTCGGATCGCCCGCGGCGGTTCGACCA
>JBOGTX010000037.1:0-5480 GCA_050695695.1 Chloroflexota bacterium | reverse complement strand
GACCGGGGCGGGTCATGCGGGTTGATTCATTTTTGTCATGGAGGTTTTGAAGCACTTTGTCGACCCAGTCGATTCGTGTCATTCCACTGGGCGGCGTTGGCGAGATCGGGAAGAACGCGACCCTGGTCGAGTACGGGGACGACCTGCTGCTGGTGGATGCCGGACTCAAGTTTCCGGAAGAAGAGATGTTGGGGATCGACCTGGTCATCCCGGACATTTCCTTTCTTCAACAGATTCAGCATCGCCTGCGCGGGATCATCATTACCCACGGCCACGAAGACCACATTGGCGCGCTCCCCTACGTTCTGGCAAACATCAACGTACCGGTCTACGCCACGAGCCTTGCCCGCGGACTGATCAACGTCAAGCTGAAGGAGCACAAGCTCCTGGGGCAGCGAGAAGTCACGCTGATCTCGTCGAAAGAACGGTTCAGCCTCGGCCCATTCACGATTCAGCCTTTCCGAGTGACCCACAGCATTCCCGACGCGGTCGGGTTCGCCATTCACACGCCGGCCGGCACGATCGTGTTCACCGGCGATTTCAAGTTCGATCAGACGCCGGTCTCGGGACCTCCCACCGATTTCGGGACGCTCGCGTCGATCGGCGAGCACGGGGTGCTCGCGCTCTTGTCGGACTGCACCCGCATCGAAAAGGCCGGTTACACGCCGTCGGAGCGTGTCATCCGCGGCTCGTTCGACTCGATCATTCGCGACCTGCCGGGGCGAGTGATCATCACGACGTTCGCCTCGAACATCATCCGAGTCCAGCAGGCGCTGGACGTTGCCCACCGACACGGACGAAAGGTCGCCCTGGTCGGGCGCAGCATGGAGAACAATTGCGCCATCGCCAGTGAGCTGGGATTCCTGGAGTTCCCGGAAGATACCGTCTACAAGCTCGACGATGTGCGCCGATTCGCGCTCGATCAGGTGATGCTGATCACGACCGGCAGTCAGGGAGAGCCATCGTCGGTGTTGTCGCGGATCGCCTCGGGCGATCACCGGCAGATCCGCGCCATGGCGGGCGACACGGTCATTCTCTCGGCGACGCCGATTCCGGGGAATGAAGAGACGGTCGCCCGAACGATCGACAACCTGATGCGCCTGGGGGCGGACGTGATCTACGAGCCGCTCGCCGACGTCCACGTGTCGGGCCACGGCAGCCGCGAAGAGTTGAAGCTCATGCTGAACTTGATCCGTCCACGCTACTGCATGCCGGTGCACGGGGAGTATCGCCACCTGGTTCTCTACCGGCGATTGGCCGCCGAGGCCGGGATCGCTCCCGAGAACGTCATGCTGGCCGAGATCGGGGATGTGATCGAGTTCAACGACGAGGGCGTCCGCAAGGTCGATCACCACTCGGTCGGCTCGGTCCTGGTGGATGGCGTGAACGTCGGCGGCACCACCGAGGTCGTTCTGCGCGACCGTCAGCACCTATCTCACGACGGCGTTTTGATCGTGGCGATCACCCTCGATCAGACGACCGGCGCGATCGTCGCCGGCCCTGAGGTCGTCAGCCGGGGATTCATCGACCCATCGCTCAACGGCGAGGATGGCTTGATCGCCGAGGCGCGCGAGAGGATCCGCGAAGCGATCGAAGAAGCGGCGACCGCGACCGTCGAGTACGGCTTCGTCGTCTCGAAGGTGAAGGAGACGCTGAGCGACTTCGTGTATAAGCAGACGCGAACCCGCCCCATGATCCTGCCGGTGATCACCGAGGTGTAAGACCGCGTCATTGTAGAAATTCAGTGGACGTTCAGGAGAGGCCGACGGAATGGCTCCGGTGATCGATCAGGCCCGCGCGGACGCGAACGTGCTTGCCGATGACGCGCCGTCGGGCGCCGGCGGTCTTCCCGCGCTCCTGCTCTCCGTCGCGTTCATCCTCGTGGTGCTCGTCCTCGTCGTGCCCGGAGGCGCGGTCGGCCGCTACCTCCGGGATGCGCTGGGCTACCTTTTCGGCTGGGGGAGCTACGTCCTGCCGGTCGGGATCGGCGCGTTCGCGGCCGCGAGCTGGCGCGCGCGGTTCTCCGAGCCCTACCGCATGGGCTCGGCCGAGCGGATCGGCTGGATCGCGGTCCTGCTGGCGACCGTGACGATTCTGCAGCCAATCGACGGCGATCCTGCTCCGGCCTGGGGATCGATCCACGGCGGCGGCTGGCTGGGCGCGGCGGTCTGGACGAATCTCGTGCTGGCGCTCGGTGGACCGGGGGCCGGCGCCATCATCGTCCTCTTCGCGCTCGCGGCGCTCGTGTTGCTGTTCGAGCTCACCGCCGAGGACATCTGGCGGGGAACGCGATCGGGATCCCGCCTGATCGGCATTGGCGCGGGGCGGCTCGGATCCTGGGGGTTTCGCCGGCTGACCGCGCGTTCGCCGCGGCCGCCAGCCGCCCAATTCCCGCGCGATACCCTGGAATGGCAGCCGCGATCGCCCAACTCCGAGCAGCCGGCGCGGCCGGTCGGGCCGGCCCCGGCCCCGCGCGATCCATCGGCCCCGCTGGAGTGGCAGCTTCCGTCGGTGGCCCTGCTGACGGCTGGGCGATTCGGCGAGCTCAGTCAGGTCGACCTCGACACGAAGCTAAAGACGATCGAGCAAACGCTCGCCGACTTCGGCGTCTACGCGCGGGTCGTCCAGGTTAATCCGGGGCCGACGGTGACCCAGTTCGGGCTCGAGCCGGGCTTTCGCGAGAAGCGCGACCGCAACGGCGAGGTCGTGAAACGGGAGAAGATCAAGGTCAGCGAGATCACGTCGTTGACCAACGACCTCGCGCTCGCGCTTGCCGCGCCGAGCATTCGGATCGAAGCACCGGTTCCCGGCCGCCAGGTCGTCGGATTGGAAGTGCCAAACGGTCAGGCAACGCTGGTCAGTCTGCGCCAGATCGTCGAGAGCACGGCGTTTCAGAAGCTCTGCGCGAAGACGCGCCTGGCCGTGGCCCTTGGCGAAGACGTCAGTGGTCAACCGGTGGCTGCTGACCTCGCCAAAATGCCGCATTTGTTGATCGCCGGCGCGACCGGCAGCGGGAAGTCGGTCTGCGTGAACGCGATCATCTCCTGCCTTTTGCTGCAGGCAACCCCGGACGAGGTCCGACTGATCCTGGTCGATCCCAAGCGCGTCGAGCTGACCACCTACAACGACGTGCCGCACCTGCTGCGGCCGGTGGTCGTCGACGTCGACAAGGTCGTCGGCGTCTTGAAATGGGCCGTCCACGAGATGGAAGAGCGGTACAAGCAGTTCGAAGCGCGGGGCGTGCGCAACATCGAAGGATTCAACAAGCTCACCGGCGGCAAGAGCGGCCTGGAGCCGCTGCCGTTCATCGTCATCGTCATCGACGAATTGGCCGACTTGATGATGCTGGCCCCGGACGAGACCGAGCGCCTGTTGTGTCGCCTTGCCCAATTGGCCAGGGCGACCGGGATCCACCTCATCGTCGCGACCCAGCGACCGTCGGTGGACGTGATCACCGGACTCATCAAGGCCAACTTCCCCACCCGAATCAGCTTCGCGGTCACCTCTCAGATCGACTCGCGGACGATTCTCGACACCGTGGGCGCGGAAAAACTCCTCGGGCGCGGCGACATGTTGTTCATGCCAACCGACGCCGCGAAGCCGATCCGCCTCCAGGGCGTCTTCGTCTCCGACGAGGAGATCGAGAGTCTGGTGAGCCACTGGAAGGCGCTTGGCCCGGCGAGCTACGTGGATCAGCTCGTTCAGGTCCCGAGCCTGGATGACGAGGACGAGGTCGACGACCTGTACGAAAAGGCGGCGGTCGTGGCCCGCGAGCACACCCGGATCTCGACCTCGCTCTTGCAGCGCCGCTTGCGAATCGGCTACACTCGGGCTGCCCGGCTCGTCGACCTTTTGGAGGAGCACGGGGTGGTCGGACCCGCCGAAGGCGGTGGTCGCTCGCGCGAAGTCCATCACCCGGACGCGCCGAGCGAGGAGTAAGCGGCACAGGGAGGAACGATGGCCTACAACGTTCGCGCGCTCTGGAAGACGTCCTGCCAGCAGCCGAATGGTCTTCAGGCAGCCCCGGAGGGGCTGTGGGTGCTCGATCAGGTCGATCCCAACCGGGTGTATCTGGTCGACTACGCGGATGGCGCGGTTCGGCGGGAGTTTCAGACCCGAAGCAAGCACGGAAGTGGCATCACGGTCGATCCGTCCGGCCACGTCTGGGTGGCGTCGACGTTCGGATTCGAGATCATCTGCTACGACCCGGAGACCGGTCGGGAAGTCTCGGCGATTCCCGCGCCGGGCCTGGGCGATGGCCCTGGCTCGCCGCACGCGCTCGAGTGGCGCGAGGGACACCTCTGGTGCAACGTGCCGAAGGCCGGCCAGGTGTTCGAGCTGGATCCGTCGAACGGTCGGGTTCTCCACCACATGTCGGCGCACGGCGATCGCGCCCACGGCATCGCCTGGGAGCCCGATGATCTCTGGGCGCGCGGCATCAACCCGGCGAGCAAAGTGAATCCCTCGCCAGTGCCCGCCCACGAGTCGGATCGGCCCTGGCGGTCGGCACGCGGATTGCCGGCCCTCTGGTGCGCCGATACGAACCGTCGGGTCATCTTCCGGCTGAATCCGGACACCGGCGAGATCCTTGACGCGCTGGGCGTGTCTGGCCTCGAGCCGCACGGGATGACCATCCACGACGGAACGTTCTGGCTCTGCGACGCCGGTACGCGCGATGTGTTCGTATTGGAGAAATGACGGGCCATGGAGTTGGCGCCCATGTGGAGTGATCTCGGTTTACTCGCGCTTCGTTTGATCGTCGGCGGCATGTTCGTCGCCCACGGATATCCCAAGCTGTTTGGCGGCCAGGGAAAGGAAGTGTCGCCGGTCGTCGCGCGCTATCTCGGGGCCGGGTTCGTCCAGGCGGTCGGTCGCGGCAGCCCGTCGGCGTTCGCGCCGGCGATCGAGCGCCTGGGTCTCCCAAAGCCGCTGGCGTTCGCGTGGCTCGTGTCGTGCCTCGAGTTCTTTGGCGGGATCATGATCGCCATCGGCTGGCTCACCCGGGTCGCGTCCCTTCTCCTGGCCATCAATATGGCGGTCGCGGTCTTCAAAGTCCATTGGCGAAACGGACTCATGGGACCGGGGGGATTCGAGTTCCCGCTCTCCTTGCTCGGAAGCTGCCTGTCGCTGGTTGGCCGGGGGCCGGGGCGATTTTCCGTGGATGGCGCCGGCGATCCGTGAGTCGGGGTCAGGGACGCGCGCTCAGTTCCTCGCCGACGGTGAAACGATTCTTTCGACGGCGTCCCGCAAGTCGGTCAGATCGAAGGGCTTGGCCAGGTAGCCCGCGGCGCCGATTTGTTCGACCAGTCGTCCCGGGCAGTGTGAGGCCGTCACGACCAGAATCGGGATGTTGATCCCGCGCCGGCGCAGCTCCCTGGCGAATCCCACGCCATCCAGGTTCGGCATGTGGATATCCAGGAGCACGACCGCGGGCCGGCACGCCTCCACCGCGCGCAGGCCTTCGAGGCCGTCCGCCGCGG
>JBOGTX010000036.1:0-2999 GCA_050695695.1 Chloroflexota bacterium | reverse complement strand
AGGCAGACCTTGCCACCGACGGCGTGGATCAGTCGGGTCAGGTTGGCGTAGACGTCCGATGGAATCCCGGGCGGCAGGCTGCCCGCGAGCACTACCCAGTCGTCGGGCGCGATGCGTCGGGTGAGCTGCCGTTCCAGCCGTTTGGCGTACTTTGGATCCGTCTCCGGACCGGCTTCGTTCAGCATGGTGTGTCGGTGCCAGCGGGTCTCGACGATCGCGAGGTTCTGCCGGGTTTGGCCGGGCACGTGGATGAAGTCCGTCAGGATCTCGGCACGCTTCAGGGACGCCTCGACGAAGCTACCCAGGCTGCCCGCCGCGAAGCCGGTGGCCAGGCTGGTCTCCCCGAGCTCCTGGAGCACGCGCGAGACGTTGACGCCCTTGCCGCCCGGATCGATCTCGCCATCGTAGACCCGATTCGAGTCACCCAGGCGCAGCTCGTAGAGCACGACGACCCGGTCGACGGCGGGATTCAGCGTCACCGTCACGATCATGCCAGCGCCCTCCGGCCGGGATTATAGCACAGCAGGGGCCAGCGCCCGACCGGACCGGGCTGGTCCCTCCGATCTGCGACGCCGGGGACGGCAGGCGAGAATAGATCCGTGCGTTCATCAAAACATTGACACGAATGTCATCCGCGGCTTAGACTTGTCGTAACTGAATAGTGACCTTCAGGGCAGGGTGAGGCGCCTGAGCGCCAATTCCCGATCGGCGGTAAAGCCCGCGAGCCGCGATGCGGCAGATCCGGAGCATCTCCGGGGCCGACGGTATAGTCCGGATGGAAGAAGGCAGGCGAAACCGAGTGCAATCGACTCGAAGTGCGCTGCGCGCCTTCGAGTCTTTTTGTTGTGGTGCGAAGCGGATTATTTGACGTGGACTACCTTCTGAGAGCGCTCGAGCTCGCCGACCGGGCCCTGGGACGAACCAGCCCCAACCCCGCCGTGGGCGCGGTGATCGTCAAGGACAGCATGATCGTCGGCGAAGGCTACACCCAACCGCCCGGCTCAGCCCACGCCGAGGTCGTCGCGCTCCAGGCCGCCGGACGGCGAGCCGATGGCGCCGACCTGTACGTGACGCTAGAGCCCTGCTGCCACCACGGCCGAACGCCTCCCTGCACCGAGGCGATCGTCGCCGCCGGCATTCGCACGGTCCACCTGGCGATGCTGGATCCTTTTCCGCTCGTCAACGGTCAGGGCGTCGAAGCGCTCCGCCAGGCCGGCCTCGAGGTCGACGTTGGCGAACACGCCGCGGCGGCCGAATGCCTCAATCAGGCGTTCGTCCACTTCGTGCGGACCGAGCGGCCGTTCGTGACGGTGAAGTGGGCCATGACCTTGGATGGGAAGATCGCGACCCGCTCCGGCGACGCCCGCTGGATCAGCGGCGAAGACTCGCGCCAACTGGCTCACCGCGAGCGAGACGCCAGCGACGCCATCGTCGTCGGGGTCGGAACGGTCCTGGCTGACGACCCCCGGCTGACGGTTCGGCTCGATCCGCGGGATGATGTGCGCGCTCATCGCGCCCGCCCTCCCATCCGGGTCGTCCTGGATAGCCAGGCCCGGACGCCACCGACGAGCCAGCTCCTGGCCGATGCTTCGGAGGGGGCGGTCTTGATCGCGACGACGACTCGGGCGCCCGCTACCGGCGTCGACCGGCTGGCTCAAGCGGGCGCCGACGTGGTGGTGCTTCCCGCGCGGGATGGCCGGGTCGACCTCCGGGCGGTCCTGGCGGAGCTGGCCCGACGGGGCGCGATTCGGGTGCTGGTCGAGGGCGGGGCTCAGGTCAACGCCGCGTTCGTGCGCGACCGGCTGGCCGACCGCATTCTTGCTTTCGTCGCGCCCAAGCTCGTCGGTGGATCGGCGGCGCCGACGCCGCTCGGCGGCGATGGCGTCGAGACGATGGCCGCTGCCATCGTCCTGGGCGACCTGAGCTGGCGCTCGGTCGGCAGTGATCTCTTAGTCGAAGGACGAGTCACGTACGAGGAACCCGAGTGAGCCTGGATGGTAAGGAACGTGGACTCGCGGCAGCCTGCCAATTATTTCACCTGATTCCCTGGTCGAAGTTTTGGCGCGATTCAGTGGAGGGGCAAGGTGTTCACCGGAATCGTCGAAGAAATTGGAACGGTCGATCAGACCCGACCGGGCACGCTGGTCGTCCGAGCCATGATCGTCACGAGCGACCTGAAGCTCGGCGATAGTATCGCCGTCGACGGCGTGTGTCTGACCGTCGTCGAGCGCGCCGATCGCGCATTCACCTGCAACGTCCAGCCCGAAACGCTGAGGCGATCGACGCTTGGCGGCTTGCGAACCGGGGCCAGGGTCAACCTCGAGCGCGCGATGCCGATAAACGGACGCTTCGGGGGCCACATCGTTCAGGGCCACGTGGATGGGACCGCCCGCGTCGCCGAGCTGCGCCCGGACGGCGACGGGCTGATCGCGCGCTTCGAGGCGCCGCCTTCCTTGATGCGCTACGTCGTTCCCAAGGGATTCGTCGCGGTCAACGGCACCAGTCTGACCGTCGTCGAGGCCACCGAGCGCTGGTTCAGCGTCGCTCTGGTGACCTACACCCGCGAGCACGTCGCCTTCCTGGAGGGCGGCGTCGGATCGGCGGTGAACGTCGAGGTCGACGTGCTGGCAAAGTACGTCGAGAAGCTGCTGACCAAACCTGACGACCCGGGTGGGCTTTCGATCGAACTTTTGCAAAGAAACGGATTCGCCTAGAACGAGTCGGAGGGGAACGTTTATCACAGGTCCAGGTGACGTTGCCGCGTGCCGACCGGGCACGTGGCCTCACCCCCCGCCCCTCTCCATCGGAGATGGCGAGGGGAGACGGACGAGGCGCGCCGAGCGTGCCTCCCGGTTCCCCTCGCCATTTGCTCGCAAATGGAGAGGGGGCGAGGTGGTGAGGCCGTCCCGGCGCGACGGATGAGCACGCGGGCGTTTTCAAGCTTCGTCCATTCGTGACCGATCGAATCTGGAGGGTCTCGCAATGCCACTGGTGACCAT
>JBOGTX010000035.1:0-5193 GCA_050695695.1 Chloroflexota bacterium | reverse complement strand
ACCCGCACCCCTTCGTCGATCTGGCGGACGATCGTCTCCGGCGTCGCGCCTTCGAGAAACGCCACCCGATTCCTTCGGCACGCGCCGAGGATCTTCGCCCGCGCCTCGGCCATCTCCGGTGGATAGGGGCGCGGCAGCCGGGTGTAGCCAAGCGACAGGCTCAGGTCCCCCGGGCCCATCTCCGCGAATCCCAGCCCGGGCACCGCGAGGATCTCATCGCAGTGAGCGACCCCCTCGGGGCTCTCCAGCTTCACGCCAAGCAGCAATTCTCCCCGTGGATTGACCGGCCACGGATCGCAGCGCTCGGTATATTCTTCCCCCGTCAGACCCCAGACTGGCGCCGCCGTCGTCTCGGATCCGCGCCCCCGCGTGCCGATCCCCAGGAAAGGCCGTCCGTCCTCGCCCCGGGCTGCCGCCGGATGAGCGGTCTTCCGGATCGCCGCGCCGCGCAGGCGCTCGAGGGGCGACGGGCGCGCCGGATCAACCCCCAGGGCGTGGTGGGGATACCGGCACGACTCGACGAACGCGCGGACGGCATCGGCCGATTCCGCCTGACAGAGCAGGATACCGTGGACGCCCCGGCCAAGGATCTGGCGAAATTGCCAGGCGTTGAACCGCACGTTGGCCTCGTCCGTACCGTTCACCGGCGCCTCGACGACGATCGTCGGCGTGCGGTGGCCCGAGCGCGTCGGTCCCCCATCGACCAGGCCACGCATATACTCCGCCAGTCCGCCCAGGTCGAATGATCCGTGCTCCATACCGACGTTGATGTAATCGGCCCAGGTCTGAGCATCCTGCTTTCCCTGCTCGTCGGTGAGCACGTGGCCGGTGTGGCCGCCGACGTAGTAGATTGGCTGGTCCTGTTCGAGCAGCTCGATCGCGCGGTTGATTCGATTCGCCATGATTCCTCCGATCCTCGATTCGCCTCGGGGCGCCGCGTTCAGGTTTGACGCGCCACGCTCCATCAGTAGATGACAATATCATGAACAGTTGCGCCCTGGCCGGTGACCCGCTCGAAAAACGCTTGTCCAGGAAGCCTGACCACCGTATGATGGTAGCTAAACCCGCCGCCATCAAACACAATGGAGGTGTTAGTAGGATGCGACGTCGCATCGCGATCAACGGGTTCGGCCGCATTGGGCGGCTCACGTTCCGGAGTATTCTCGAACGCCACCCTGATGAGCTCGACATCGTCGCGATCAACGATCCCGCCGGCACCCACACCGACGCGCTGCTGCTCGAATTCGACTCCAACTACGGACGCTTTCCCGGCGAGGTGGTCAGCCACGCCGGGCATCTCCACGTGAACCAGCGATACGTGCGGGTCTACCGCGACCGTGATTGGCGTCATTTGCCCTGGGGTGATCTCGGAGTGCACACCGTGCTGGAGTGCTCTGGCCGGGGCGTCACGCGCGAGACCGCGCAAACCCACCTCCACAACGGCGCGCGTCAGGTCATCATCTCGGCGCCGGCCAGGGGCGATGACCTCACCGTCGTGCTCGGAGTCAACGAAGCGGAGTATCGGCCCGGCGAGCACACCGTCATCTCGAATGGCTCCTGTACGACGAACTGTTTGAGCCCGGTCGCGCTCGTCCTCAAGGAGACGTTTGGCCTGAAGTGGGGGCTGCTGACGACCGTTCACAGCTATACGAACTCCCAACCGGTCCATGACAAAGGGGCGCGGGACGCGCGCGAGAGTCGGGCCACCGGTCTCAACATCATTCCGACGACGACCGGCGCGGCCAGGACGTTGCCCCGGGTCATTCCATCGCTGGCTGGCCTCTTCGATGGGATGGCGTTTCGGGTGCCCACCCCGACGGTCTCGGTGATCGACTTCGTCTGCGAAACGGAACAGCCGGCCAGCGTGGATCTGGTCAACGACGCGTTCCGCTCGGCGGCGCGGACGCGATTGAATGGCATCCTCGCCTTCTGTGAGCGGCCGCTGGTTTCGATGGACTTCAAAGGCGATCCCCACTCCGCGATCATCGACGGCCTCTGCACCATGGTCATCGACAACCGCATCGTCAAGGTCGTCGCCTGGTACGATAACGAGTGGGGCTACTCGTGCCGCCTGGGCGACATCGCCGCCTACGTCGCCCACCGCGACCACGAGGCCGGGATCTCCCCGGCCGAGCCTGGGCCGCTGGCCGGGCTCGAAGAATGCGAGTACCAGGCCCAGCGAGCGACTGGGGAACGGGAGCCGGTGCCGGCGTAGTCGCTCTGGCCCGCTTTGTGCGCATCGCCTTCCCCTTTGGCCAGGAGGAAGGCGATGACCAATCACTCCACGTCCCGGCGCCCGGACTTTCGCGATCCGGTCCAGCCATTCGTCAGGTCGATCACGTCGGTCGCCGAGCCCCTCGAACCGGGGCAGCCGGACGAGCTCGATCCGGTGCTCGATCGGATCGGGGATGCGTCGCTCGTGATGCTCGGCGAGGGCACGCACGGGACGAGCGAGTTCTACGATCTCCGTCAGCGGATCACCCGGCGCCTGATCGCCGAGAAGGACTTCCGGGCGGTCACAATCGAGGGAGACTGGCCCAACGCCGCCCAGGTCGATGGGTTCGTCAAGGGCGGATTCGCCACCGCGCGATCGTCGCTCGGCGCGTTCAAGTCGTTCCCCACCTGGATGTGGGGAAATCAGGACGTGCTCGAATTCGTCCGCTGGCTGCGTGACTTCAACGATCGCCTCCCGGGCGACCGGGCGCGGTGCGGATTCTACGGTCTCGACCTCTACAGCATGTATTCCTCGATGGAGGCGGTGATCGCCTATCTCGAGCGGTTCGATCCATCCGCCGCTGAGAAGGCGCGGGAGCGCTTCGCCTGCTTCGAGCCGGTGAACGCCAACATGCAGGTGTACGCGCTGCTGGTCCACGCCGGTGGCCTCGAATCGTGCGAGCCGCGGGTGCTCGAAGTGCTCGACGACCTGCGAGAGCGGAGAGAAGCGCTGGCTGGTTCGAGCCCGGATTACGCCTTCTTTTCGGCCGAACAGAACGTCCTGCTTACCAAAGCTGCCGAGAATTTCTACCTGGCCATGCTTCGGGGCGATCCCGACTCCTGGAACGTGCGCGATCACTACATGTGGGACACCCTTCGTCGCCTGCGCGCCCATCTCGGCGAGGAAACGAAGGTCGTCGTCTGGGCCCACAACACCCACGTCGGCGATTACCGGGCCACCGAGGAGGCGGCGCAAGGTTACGTCAACATCGGACAGCTCGCCCGGGAACAGCTCGGCGACCGGGTCTTCCTGCTGGGCTTCGGCACCTACGAGGGGACCGTCACCGCGGCCACCGCCTGGGGCGGCCCGCCCGAGCTCAAGGACGTGCCACCGGCGATGGCGGGCACCTACGAGGACCTCTTTCACTCGGTCGGGATTCCTCGCTTCTACTTGCCCCTGAAAGACATTCGGGATCAGTTGGTGGCCAGTCTGCTGGACCGACGACACGAGCGCGCGATCGGCGTGGTCTATAACCCGGAATACGAGCGCTACGGCAACTACTTCCGGGCCAATCTGGCCGAGCAGTTCGACGGCTACGTCTTCGTCGATCGAACCAGCGCGGTCAAGCCGATCTGGATCGGCCTGCGCGCGGCCGGCCAGGTGACGCGACGCGCGGCGTGACCGGGACGCGCCTCACCCCCTGCCCTACGGCGTCGGGACGCCATTCTCAAAGTTCGGGGGGTGCCATGTTGGAATGGCGAGGGGGTGAGGCTCGGTCCCAGTCGAGCTTGCGTTTTCCTGGATCACGAATTTCAAATTGACGAAGCGGCGCCTGAGGCTTAAGCTATCGCCAGAAATGCCCGTCGTGCTGGAGGTAGCTGAATCATGCCGTCGCTCGCGCGTTCTTCGATTCGCTTCTTCGTCGCGCTCCTCAGTTGCCTCGCGCTCTTCGCGCCCGCGGCCGCCCTGGCGGACAACACCACGGCTCAAACCGCGACGCCGCTCAACGCCGCGAACAGCAGCGTCTCGGCCACCCTGGTCGGCTCGCCCGGTGGCGCGTACCGCTATTACCAGTTCCGCTACCAGGGAAGCGGCGCGCCGGTGCTGGTCACCCTCACCTTTAATTCCACATTCGAGGGAACCAGCAATCAGGCGTTCGGCTTCAATCTGTACGGCCCGAGCGGCCTGAGCTACCAGGGTACCTGGACCGCCTCGAATCAGGGAACCAGCACCATTCAGTACACCCTCACCAACGGCGCCTCGATGGACGTGCTGGTGCAGGTCTACAACTACACCGCCGGTATGTCGATCGACTACAACCTCGCCATCGCCGGCTTGAGCGGCGGGAGCTCGACCGGCATCGTCGCGCAACACAACACCACCCCCGGGCAGGCGGTGAACATCAGCACGATCAACGCGTCGCTGGGTGGCACCCTGATGGGCAACTCCGGCGGGGCCTACCAGTACTTCACCCTGTTGTATCCGGGTGGAAACTCCAACGCCACGATCACGATGAATGCCGCGCCGACGTACAACGGGCAGGGTCAGGCGTACGGGTTCAACGTCTACCGCTACAATCCGACGAACGGCTCGACCACCCTGGTCACCACCTCGTCGGTCAGCGCGAGCGACGTGAACAGCGAGACCTTGAGTTCGACGATCAGCCAGTCGTCGGCGGGGCAGTATCAGCTCCAGGTCTTCAACTACTGGCCTGGCCAGGCCATCACCTTCGGCATCAACGCCACCGGCTTCGCCACCTCGGCCCAACCGGCCACCGGCAACACCGACGCCGCCCACGCGGTTGTGCTGAACAGCGCGCGCCAGGGCGCGACCGGCTCGCTAACCGGCAATGGCGGCGGCGCGTTCAACTACTACCTGGTCAACTACCCGGGCAGCAACTCTCAGCTTTCGATCTCGGTGACCTACGGAAACACCGCGGGAGTTCCGGCCAGCGGCCTCGGATTCAAGGTCTACGACGGCTCGACGCTGCAAGCCACCGCGAACGCCCAGGATGACGGGAATGGCGTGCTCTCGGCGGTCTACAACTACACGGATGCCGACGCGGCCACCTTTGGCATTCAGGTGTACGACTACGCGCCGAGCAACTCGGTGACGTACACGATTTACCAGGTGGGCTCGCGGTAGGGCGGACGGGCCTCACCCCCGCCCCTCTCCATTTCTGTCGAAATGGAGAGGGGCGAGACGGCGGCGCCTGGCGCTGCTCCGGGTTCCCCCTCTCCATTTGCGCGCAAATGGAG
>JBOGTX010000034.1:0-2047 GCA_050695695.1 Chloroflexota bacterium | reverse complement strand
ACCTGCGCCTCGTCGTCAGCGTCGCCAAGAAGTACATCGGCCGCGGCATGTCCCTTCTCGATTTGATCCAGGAAGGGAACATCGGTCTGATTCGCGCCGTCGAGAAGTTCGACTATCGCAAGGGCTTCAAGTTTTCCACCTACGCGACCTGGTGGATTCGCCAGGCGCTCACCCGGGCGATCGCCGATCAGGCGCGAACGATTCGGATTCCGGTCCACATGGTCGAGACGATCAACAAGCTCCTCCGAATCTCCCGCCGCCTACTCCAGGAGCTTGGCCGCGAGCCGACGCCGGAAGAGATCGGGAAAGAGATGGAGATTCCGGCCGACAAAGTCCGCGAGATCATGAAGGTCTCGCAGGAGCCGGTCTCGCTCGAGACGCCGGTTGGCGAGGAGGAAGACAGTCGTCTCGGCGACTTCATCCCCGACGACGGCACCCTGGCACCCTCCGAAGCCGCGTCGCACCAGCTTCTCAAGGAACAGGTCGAAGACGTGCTGGCGTCGCTGACCGGCCGCGAGCGTCGGGTGCTTCAACTGCGCTTCGGGCTGGACGACGGCCGCGGCCGCACCCTCGAGGAAGTCGGCAAGGAGTTCGGCGTTACCCGCGAGCGGATCCGCCAGATCGAAGCCAAGGCCCTCCGTAAGCTGCGCCACCCGAGCCGCAGCAAGAAGCTGAAGGACTATTTGGAGTAGTTTCGCCTCATGCCTTGGGTGCGCGCATGGTCACCCGCTGCGACCTTTGCGGCGGCACAACCGAGCACCAACTGGTTACTGCTGAGAACTGGTGGGGCGATCAATTAGCTCTGGTCGAAAACGTACCCGCCTGGGTGTGCCAGGATTGTGGGGAAGCCTATTTCGGGGTCGAGACGTGCCGCCAGCTCGACCGCCTCCGCCAAGCGCCACCTTCTGCTCGCAAGACGGTCCAGGTCCCGGTGTACGCCTTCTCGGAGTGACATGCTACCGCGCCGCTGGCGGACTTTGAAATCATCGTGAAACGAAGACGACATTCGCGGCCGCCAAATGGAATTTAGCGGCGAGCGGGCGGAAACCCTTTGACGATCCGCGCCACGTCGTCCATCGTCTCTGCGTACAGGCCGGCCCCGACCTGTTCATAGCCCGGCACGGGGTTTCCGCGGAATCCGATCGTCAGCGCGCCGGCGGCTTTTGCCGAACGAATGCCATGGTTCGAGTCCTCGAGAACGAGCGTTGTCTTGGGACGCGATCCCAGATGAGCCATCACCTCGAGATAGCCGTCGGGATATGGCTTGTGACGCGGATCAGGCCGCGAAGCTGCTGCTCGATGCGGTCAGCCGAGAAATGCCGCCAGCACCAGCGGTGCACTCCACGGGGTCGAGATAGGGGTGAAGGGAGGGGTGGCGTATGGCCGGGCATGCGGTGGTGATCGTCGGAGGAGGTCAGACCGGGCTGATGTTGGCGAGGGACTTGAGCAGGTTGGAGGATGGGGGGCCGGTGAGACGCCGCGGCATTCTTTAAAGAACGCACGAGGGAGGGAGCGGATGGGCTGCTACGTGTTAGGTTTCCAGGAGATCGACCAGACGCAGGTCGCGCTCGTTGGTGGCAAGGGCGCGCACCTGGGGGAGCTTTCGCGGATCGAAGGCCTCCGCGTGCCGGCTGGCTTTTGCGTGACGACGGATGCCTTCCAGCGGATCATGGCGGAAGCGCCGTCGACCGATGATTTGCTCGATCGGCTGTCGCGCCTGACGCCGGACGACCGGGAGGCGGTCCGCGCGCTCAGCGCGGAGATCCGCCGGACCATCGAAAGGATCGCCATCCCCGACGATCTGGCGGCGGCGATGGCCCGCCCGCTCGTCCGGCTCGGCGGGCAAGCCGCCTACGCCGTCCGATCCAGTGCGACGGCGGAGGACTTGCCGACGGCCTCCTTCGCGGGCCAGCAGGACACGTACCTGAATGTTGTGGGGCCGGCGGCGATCCTCCAGCATATCAGCCGGTGCTGTGCCTCGCTCTTCACCGAGCGGGCCGTGATCTACCGCCTGCGGAACGGCGTGGACCACCGGACGGTCCACATG
>JBOGTX010000033.1:0-1940 GCA_050695695.1 Chloroflexota bacterium | reverse complement strand
ATCATGCAGCGCTACCCGGATGGCCACGTCCAGCTTTTGAACCTGCTGGACTCCGGTCTCTTTCCGTACAACCAGGTGAACGGGGCGACGTTCCCGTCGCCCGACCCGTCGCTGACCGCGACCGCTCCCCGGGTTGGCGTGGCAGGCTATTCCTCCGCGGCGCTAAGCTGGATCGCCCGGGTGTCCCCGGACGCATGGAATGGGCTCCCGGTCAAGTTCGACCGGAGCTTCCTCGACACTGTGCCGACGCCGGCCGCGTTTCCATCGGGACATCTGGATCTCGGTCTGCTGGCCGGTTTCGACCTGGAAATCTGGGGGCTTCCAACCAGCGTGCCCGGCTACGATCCGCGCGACCACGACGTCGTCTACCAGCGCTTTCAGCGCGGGATCCTCCAGTACGACGCGGGGTGCGGCTGCACCCACGGAATCCTGCTCGCCGACTACTTCAAAGGTATCCTGCTGGGCAAGAATCTGCCGGCGGATCTCCGGGCGGCAGCGGAAAATAGCCCTTACTTCGGTCAATACAACCCGGCGAAGCCGGGCTGGGTGGACCGCCCGAGCCAGTTGCCGAACAGTGATCTGACGCGCGCGTTCCAGCCGGAGGCCGCGCCCGCGGCGGATGGAAACCAGAGCGCGGCGCCGGTCCAGACCGGCGCCGCGCCGCCGCCCGACGTGAATGCCTGGTCGATCGCGGTGATCGACGAGAGATCGGGCGCGCTGCTCTACGGACGAGACCCGCACCGGGAGCTGGCGCCGGCCAGCCTGACCAAGATCTTTACCGCGCTGGTGGCGCTGCGGTACGGGCAGCTCGATCAGCGGATCACCGTCCGCTTCGATCCGGCCGAGATTCCCGACAGCACGCTGATGGGCATCCGACCGGGCGAGACGTATACCCTGGAGGACTTGCTCTATGGCCTGATGCTGCCGTCGGGAAACGACGCCGCGCTTGCCATCGCCAACGGAGTTGGCGGGTCGGAGGCGCGCTTTGCCGATCTGATGAACGCCCAGGCCAGCGACCTTGGCTTGAAGGATTCCCACTTCGTCAATCCCCATGGCCTCGACGCGCCGGGGCACTATACCAGCGCCTACGACCTGGCGATGGCGGCGCGCTACGGAATGATCCACTTCGCCGAGTTCCGAACGCTCGTCAAGGCGCGGAGCCGAACCGTCCACGGGACGCGAACGTTCACCGTCTACAATCTGAATCGGTTTCTCTGGAGCTATCCCGGGGCCGACGGCGTCAAGATCGGCTACACCGACAACGCCGGGAAGACGATCGTCGCTTCGGCGACCCGGAACGGCCACCGGGTCTACGTGGCCCTGATGCACTGTGGCGACATCGTCGACGATTCAGCGCCGATCTTCGACTGGGTATTCGCCAATTTCACCTGGCCGACGAGCTGAGAAACGGGCCTCACCCCTTGCCCGAAGTGGCCAGGTCGATTCGCCCGTTCTGGCTATTCCAGCTCACTGGAGCCGTGAAAGACTCGACAAGAGCGGAACGCTCTTTCTTCTTGGAGTCACGACGATGCCATCAAGGTACCGACGGCGCGGGTTCCTAACCGCCCGCCGGGTTTACGACGAGGACACCCTGCCCTGGACCGACGTCTTGCGCCAGCGCGCCGCCGCGAGACTCGACCGGCTGGAGACCCGGCTGGCCCCCGGCGACTTCTTCGTCGCGCGCCTGGTTCGCTTTCGGCGCCTCCGGGCCGCGATCGCGCCAAGCAAAGCCAATCGCTGGGTGTTCGTGATGATCGACCGGGCGACCTATTCCACGTACCGCGACTGCGTCGATCTCGGGGCCGGCCGGGCCGCGCGGGAGATCCTGCGCCAGCCGGCCATTGACCGCTCGCCCGGGCGGGTGTACAATCGAGATTGATAATTCGGAAAGGAGGGCGCACGTGAACGGCAACGCGATCGCATGCTCGCTGGTTCCTCAG
>JBOGTX010000032.1:0-6589 GCA_050695695.1 Chloroflexota bacterium | reverse complement strand
CTGGTCACCCTTTGGCTTGATTGGCCCGTCGACGATTCTGCCGTGGCTTGGCGATCGCATCTTCATGCCGATGCCGTTCCGCCAGCCAGTCATTCTGAGTATTGGCGACCTGATCGTCGCCCTCGGTTGCTTTATCTTCTGCAACAACCCGTTTCGCCGGACAAGCCGGTTCTCGTCCCACCGCCGATTAGGGTATCGGCTGTAGCCCGTTCTTGCGCTGGTCAGGCGGCCGGCGTATAGTTGAGGCGACGCGCGGCCGGGAGTGGCTGGCCGTCGGCCAGGGGTGGGGAGAAGAACGTGACGTCGCGTCCGTTGCTGTCGGTGGTGGTTCCGGCGTATAACGAAGCGACCAGGCTGCCCGGCAGCCTCGCGACGATCCAGGAATTTCTGGCCGGCCAGGCGTTTTCGGCCGAAGTGATCGTCGTCGACGATGGGAGCAGCGATGGCACCGCCGCCCTCGCCGAGGCCCGGCGGGAGCGGTGGCCGGCCCTGCGCGTCGTCCGCAATCCCCATCGCGGCAAAGCCTACGCGGTGCGGAGTGGGGTTCTGGCGAGCACCGGCGAGATCGTGTTTCAGTGCGACGCCGACCTCTCGATGCCGATCGGAGAGATTGCCAAGTTTCTCCCGCTGGTGCGGGGGGGCTGCCCGGTCGTGATCGGATCGCGCGAGGCGGCAGGCGCGCGGCGCTACAACGAGCCTCCCCATCGTCATCTGATGGGGCGGGTCTTCAATTCGTTGGTCCGGGCGCTCGTTCTGGGTGGCCTGCGCGATACTCAGTGTGGATTCAAGTGCTTCAGCCGCCGCGCGGCGTTCGAGATCTTCCCTCGCTTGCGCGTGCGGACCGACGATGTGAACGTCCGCGGGCCAATGGTCACCGGCTTCGACGTCGAGGTGCTCTACCTGGCGCGGAAGCTGGGCTACCGCGTCGTCGAGATTGGCGTTGACTGGTACTACGCTCCGGGCAGCAAAGTGAATCCGGTCCGCGACACGCTGCGCATGCTCGCCGATTTGTTGAAGGTTCGCCTCAACGACTGGCGCGGTGGGTACGACCTGCCGCGATCTCCTTCCCCCGAAGTGACCCACGGGTGACCTCGCCGGTCCGGGTCCGGGTAGCCCTTGGCCTGATCGTCGCCGGCTACCTCGTCCTTGCCGTCCTCTACGCCACGCGCGTCCCGATCTGGAACGCCCCGGATGAGCCGGCCCACTTCAACTTCATTCGTGCGATCGCCGTCGACAACCGCCTGCCCATCTTGAAACCGGGTGACTACAACCAGGATCAGCTCGCCCGGTTGATGCACGACCACTTCGCCAGCGGCGAGTCGATCGCTAGCCTGCGCTACGAGTCGCACCAGCCACCGCTCTATTACCTGATCGCGACGCCGGTTTTTCTGGCCACCGAGCGCTTCGACACGCGGACCCAGGTGATCGTGCTGCGGCTCCTCACCGCGCTGATCGGGGCCCTGGTCGTTCTCGCGACGTACCGCCTGGCCACGCTCACCTTCCCCGGCCGCGCCACCCTGGGGCTCGGCGCCGCGGCCTTCGTCGCCTTCGTGCCGATGCACGTCTTCATGGACGCCGCGATCGACAACGACGCCCTGGTCGAGCTGATGATCGCGCTGGTGCTGATCGTTCTCGTCGACGACCTGCGGAAGCCGAAAGCGCCCCGAAACGATGTCCTGGTTGGCATCGCCGCCGGGCTGGCGGCCCTGGCGAAACTGGACGGGGGCGTCTGCGCCGTTTTGATTGTCGCGGGGTTCCTCGGCTCGGCGTTCCTCTCGACGGATCGGCCCCGGGCGATCCGTCGCGCTCCCCGGCGGATCGTTCGCGCGGGCATTGTCGCGGCGCTGATCAGTGGCTGGTGGTTCGCCCGGAACCTGCTGGTCTACGGATTAGGCGACCCGTTCGCCCTGCGTCGGCACGCGCAGGTCGTCGTCGGGCAGCCGTTGACCGGGGCGCTGACCCGGACGCGAATTCGCGATCTGGCTTTGACCGCGTTCCATAGCTTCTGGGGCCAGTTTGGCTGGATGGGCATCCCCTACGCCGATCGCACCTACGACGTGATCGCCGCGCTCTCGCTGCTCGTCGCGTTGGGGGTCGGCATGTATCTCTGGCGTTTGTTCGTTCCTTTCAACCCAAAAGCGTGGGCGTGGATCCGCGAGGGCCCGACGGAGCGCCTCGCGGTGGCGCTTCTGCTGCTGGAAGTGTTGCTTGTGATCGTCGGCGTGGTCTTCTACAATCTCCGGTATCTGCAGCCCCAGGGGCGCTATTTCTTTCCAGCGCTGCCGGCCCTCGCGATCCTGTCCGTCGCGGGCATCGGGGAGCTGATTCGTGACGAGCACCGGGGACTGGTGATCGCCATCGCCGGATGCGCGTTGTACGGGCTGTGCGTTTTTTCGTTGTTTCAAGTGATTGGACCGGCGTTCGCCGCCGCTCCATCACCGTAGGTCCATTCGGCGGAGAATAAGTCTGCCGAGAAATTCTAGAGGAAGAGACATGGGACTATTTGACGGGTTACGAAGCCTCTTCGGTGGCAGCCGCGCGCCGGCGGACCGCGGAGTGTACTATTACGTTCGCTGCGATAAGTGCGCGGAAAAGATCCGCTTCCGGGTCGATCCACGCTGGGATCTCGCGCCGTCCTACGACGATGGAGACCAGGCGAGCAGCTTCAGCGTGACCAAGCACATCGTCGGTCAAAAGTGCTTTCGACCGATCGAGGTATCGCTCACCTTCGATCGCAACCGAAAAGAGACCGGACGGTCGGCAACCGGCGGGCAGATCATCACTGCCGAAGAGTTCGAGGCGGATCACCAGCGACTTTGACGCTCGTCCGGGGACGGGTGTACACTTTGAGGTAGCAGTCCGGCTTGCGCAACCAGCGCTGGTTGCGATGATCGCTCCGATGTGGGAGGGACCGGCATGCCGACCGATAGCCTCGTGTCGTCTCCGTCCTCGGTTTTCGTCGGTCTGGTTGGGCCGATCATCCCCGGTTTCTTCGAAGTGGACGACCTCAGCCTCACCGTCCTGCTCGGTCTGGCGGCGCTCGCCATTCTCCTGATCCTTGCCGCGCCGGCCGCGCGCGGCCTCTTTCGCCATCTCGCGCTGCTCCTTTTCTTTTTCGTCGGAGCGTTTGGCGTCGTCACCGCCGTGAACGTGGTCACCTTCTTCGGCTCCTGGGAGCTTTGCTGCCTGTTCGCCTGGGGGATCGGGCAGATCTCCGACGACGAGCGAACCGGCGAAGGCGTGGTGCCGTTTCAGGCGGCCGGCGCGCTCGGCTCGTTTCTGATGTTCCTTGCCCTCCTCTTCCTGGTGGTTGACCGGCACAGCTTGATTCTTGGACCGGCCACGCCGTTCAGGCTCGGCCCGGTGCCGCTGCTTTTTTTGCTGGCGATCACCCTCAAGACGTACGGACTCCTTTCCGAGGGGTGGGCACGACGGATCGACCACCAGTTCAGCCTGACCGGCGCGACGCTCGCCGGCGCGGGCTTGCTCGCGGTCGGGATGTACCCGTTCCTCCGGTTCTTCGGGACGGTTCTCGGGGGCGTGCCCGGCTGGCGTGAATCGGTCTTCTGGGTCGCGGCGGGACTCGCGATCCTGTCCGCGCTCGCCGCGCTGGGCGAGGTCGACTTTCGCCGGGCGCTGTCGTACGGCGCTTTCAGCCAGTTCTGGCTGCTCGTCCTGGTTTTCACCGTCGGCACGCCAATTGGGACGATGGGCGTGTTGTTCGGGGCGCTGGCGGACGCGTTCGCGTTCACCGGTCTCTTTCTCTGCCTGGGGGTGGCCGAGGAGGCGACCTCACGCGTGCTGGTTCGGCAAGTTGGCGGCCTGGCCCAACGGCTTCCCTTGACCGCTGCCCTCTTCGCGGTCTGTTCGATTTCCATCCTGGGCCTGCCTCCCCTCGGCGGATTCGTCGTGGATGGACTGATCGGGATTGTCGCGGTCGGCTCACCCACCCTGCCGATCGTTTGGATGATCGTCGTCGGCCTTACTCTCGCCTACCTGGCGCGGCTCTTTGTTGGGCTATTCCTTGGCGAGCTGCGCGGCCCGGTCCAGCTGGAGCATCGCTGGCCGACGCTGCTCATGAGCGGGGGAATCGCCGGGACGCTGCTCCTGCTGGGAATACTCGGAACCGACGTCTTCGCGCTGCTGGAACCAGTCGCGCGGGCGCTGCCGGGGTAGGAACATGACAATGACTCTGCTGCCGTGGCTCATTCTCGCTCCCACGCTCGCCGCGTTGCTGGCGCCCTCGATCGGAGCGCTCGTTCCGAGCTGGCGCTCTCCGCTCTACACCCTGTCCCACGTCGGGGCGCTCGTCCTGGCGCTCCTGGCCCTGGCTGGGGGCTCGGGGAGCGTTGCCGTTCTGATTCAACGCGGACCGCTCGCCCTTCAGTTGGGCCTGGCGCTCGATCGAAGCAGCGGCCTCGCGCTGGTCGTGGCCGCGGCCATCTTTCTGGCCGTTGGGTGGTTCAGCCAGGGGTATGCGCGCGGCGCGCGCTACGCCGGGGCTTTTCGGTCGCTGCTCCTGTTGGAGCAGGCCGCGGTGAGCCTCGCCCTGCTCGCCAGCGATCTGCTCGCGCTCTACGCCGGTCTCCTGACCTTGAGCCTTTCGATGATGCTCATGATCGGCCTCGACTTCGGGCCATCCGGCGGCGCGGCAGCGCTGCGGACGTTCGCGACGGTCGAGGTCCCGGCCGCGCTCGCCTTCGCCGGTTTCTGGCTGATCGATGCCCACGCCGGCACCCTCGCGTTGTCGGACCTGGCGCGCGAAACCGTCTGGCTCCGGGGATCGGCTTCTCCGGCGCTGGTCGCGGCGATCGCCATCGCGCTGATTGGCCGGGCCGGGCTCACCCCCCTGCACAACTGGGTCGTTGCCGGTTGTCGCGCCGCGTCGGCCACCGCGGCGATCGCCATCGCCGGCATCGCGCTACCGGTCGGGGGGCTGGTTCTGGGACGGCTGGTCGATCTGGCGATTCCACTCGGCACGACCGCGACGGAGGGGCTCGCACTCCTGGGCGCGGCGACGGCGATCGTCGCCGGAATCGGCGCGACGCGCGAGCGAAACGCGCTCGCCTGGCTTGGCTATCTCGCGGTTGGCCAGGTTGGGCTGACGGTGGTCGGCTTCGTCGCCGGTGGCTCGGCCGGGCAGTTGAGCGCCAGCCTGGGCCTCGCGGCGACCGCATTGGCGATCACGCTGATTGGCATGGCCGTGGGGCTGGCCATCCGGGCCGCCGGTCGCGATCAGATCGACTCCTTCGCCCGCCTGTCGCGAGTGCCAGCCGCCCGCCTGCCATTCCTAATCGGGATGGCTGCCCTCGTCCCCTTGCCGCCCTTGCCGACGTTCGTCGCGCGGCGGCTTCTCCTGGCGAGTCTGCTGAGTAGCGGATCGATCCGGGGTTACGGCATCGCGGCGATGGTCGTTCTCGGGACACTCGCCCTGGCGCTCCCGATCTGGCGGGTTGCCCTGACCCCCGAACCTTCTCCCGCGCAGTGGGGGAGGGGGTTGGGGATGAGGGCACTCATCCCCGGCGCGAAGCAGCAAGAGCTCACTGTTCCGATGATCGCCCTGGCCGGAGCAATCGTCCTGCTCGGCCTGATGCCCGCGTCCTGGTTGATCGGGCCGGTGGCAACGGCCTGGTCCGGCGTCAGCGCCGCGCTGGTCATCCTGGCGGTCGGGGCCGCGGTGGTCGTTGGACCGGCGATGCTCGGATCGGCGCGGCTGGAGCGGCTGAACCGTTCTCTCTCGCGACTAGGCGGGAGAGCGCGCCTTGACCTTGCCCTCGATCCGTACGTCCTGGTTGGGGGTCTTTTGCTCGCGGTCGGGCGACTCAGTGCGATCACCCTGGATGAGACGCTCGGCCGGCTCGCCCGCGCGCGGTAGACGTTCTGTTATAATGCCCTGGCCAAGGACCGGGTCGCGAGCGATGACATAACCGGCGACGAGGCGGCGTTTTCCCCTTGTCAGAAGCGACGGATCGCTCGCCACCGGCATCGGCGCGGTGGGTGAGTGCGTCGGGTCTGGATCGACTGGTTGGTGGTGGTGGCCTTCGCCGCCGCCGCCGTGCTCTTCTTCTGGCCGTCCTTGATTGGCGGTCAGGTTCTCTTGCCCCTGGATAACCTCTGGATCATGCCGCCGTGGCTCGGACCGCCGGGCGCGGTTCCCCACAACAAGCTGATCGGGGATATGATCCTCGAAAACTACCCCTGGAAGCTGATTCTCGATCAGGCGTTTCGCCAACGCGAGCTTCCGCTTTGGAACCCGTACGAGATGGTCGGGCTGCCGTACCTGGCTACTGGCCAGACGAGCGTCCTGTATCCCTTCACCTTGCTTTTCCTATTGCTCGGGCCGCTGCGGGCCTACGGCTGGTACAGCGCCCTGCACCAGCTCCTGGCGGCGAGCCTGACCTACCTGCTGCTGCGCCGACTGGGCGCTGGTCGCTTTGGCGCGATCGTCGCCGGAATCACTTTCGCCTTCGGCTTCTTCCTGACCGTCAGCTACATCTGGCCGATGGTGCTCGGCGCCGCGGTCTGGCTGCCCCTGGCACTCTGGAGCCTGGCCGGCCTCGCTCAGAAGATCGGAAAAGGCAACCTCGGA
>JBOGTX010000031.1:0-2212 GCA_050695695.1 Chloroflexota bacterium | reverse complement strand
TCAAAATTGCTATGGTTATTTTGTGCAAGCCCCTTAGCGAGGCGATGCGGTCAGCATGCGGCGTCGAATGGACGGGAAGGTCCAAGAATGAGGAAACGCTCAGGCGTGCTTAGATGGGTACGGCTTGTCGCTCAGGGTCAGATCCGGGGGTGCTATTCGAAAGGAATCTTCGCTGAATCGTTCGAAAGCTCCGTCCCGCAGATCGGCAGATTGCCGACCGTTTGGGGCCGTGCTGGCGAGTACCGAACGGATTACCCGAGCATTACCCGAGAGAGTGGATTTTGAGAATTTCCCCCATTAAAAATCCCTTGAGAAATCAAGAGTTTTTTGGTGGGCGAGACAGGATTCGAACCTGTGACCTCACGGATGTGAACCGTGCGCTCTAACCGGCTGAGCCACTCGCCCGTCTGAGGCAACAGTAATCTTACCACGCTGGCGCCCGAATGAGCAAGGCACGGATGCACGCCTGCCCGCTCGAAAACGGGCGACCCGGGCGCCGAATGGTCGGCGGGCCGGCGACTGCGTGAAGCGTGAGGCGTCCCGCGGCGATCAAATGGCGCCGACGCGTTGAATGACGACCGGACGGCGCTCCGTCGGCCGCTCGGACCACTGATAGGCGGCCAGGAGTGCCTCGCGCGCCTCCGCCAGGCGATCGCGGCCAGCCAGGTGCAGCGTGAAGAGCGGCTCTCCCGTCGCGACCCGATCTCCGATCTTGCGATGGAAAATGACGCCGATCCGATGGTCGATCGGGTCGCCCTTCTTCTCGCGACCGGCGCCCAGGCGGGTGAGCAGGTTGCCAACGACGCCGGCGTCCAGCGCGGCAACGTATCCGGAACGCGGCGAAGGGACCGCTTCGATCGTCGGCGCGGTTGGCAGGCAGGCTGGATCGTCGACCGCACGCGCGTCGCCCCCCTGGGCGACGACCATATCTCGGAATTTTCGCAGGGCCGCGCCAGAGGATAGCTGCTCGTCTGCCCTGGCGGAAGCAGCTTGCTCGCTCGGCGCCAGGTCGGCCAGGCGAATCATGGTCGCGGCCAGAGTGAGCGCCAGCTCGCGGACGTCGTCCGGTCCGTTGCCGCGCAACGTGTCGATCGCCTCGCGCACTTCCAGCGCGTTCCCGACCGCCCGACCGAGTGGCTCGTCCATCGGCGAGATGAACGCCACGACCCGCCGACCGCACGCCGTGCCGACGTCGACGAGCGCCCGGGCAAGCCGCTGGGCGTCGGGAAGGGACCGCATGAACGCGCCCGAGCCGGCTTTCACGTCGAGAACGATCGCCGGGGCACCGCCCGCGAGCTTTTTGCCGAGGATCGAGCTGACGATCAGCGGGAGCGAGCCGACGGTTGCCGTCACGTCGCGCAGCGCGTAGAGCCGGGCGTCGGCCGGCGCCAGGTCCGCCGTCTGGCCGGCGATCACCAGGCCAACGCGCCGCGCCTGATCGAGAATCTCGTCGATCGAGCGATTGACCCGCAGGCCGGGGATCGACTCGAGCTTGTCCAGCGTGCCGCCGGTGAAGCCGAGACCGCGTCCGGACATCTTCGGCACGATCACCCCGGCCGCGGCGGCGATCGGCCAGGCGACCAGACTGATCTTGTCACCGACGCCCCCTGAGCTGTGCTTGTCGACCGCTCGGGCGCTCAGGTCGCCAAGGTCGAGCACTTGCCCCGATTCAGCCATGGCCCGAGTCAGGGCGACGGTCTCGGTCGGGCGCATGCCATTCAGGTAAACGGCCATGAGCCAGGCGGCGAGCTGGTAGTCGGGAACGGCGCCCGAGACGCAGCCCTGGATGAACTCGCGGATCTCGGCGTCGCCGAGCTCGTCCCCGTCGCGCTTTCGGGCGATGACCTCGATCGCCTTCATTCGCGGCGGTCGTCGATCTCGATTTCGAGCGCCAGGTCAAGCGCTTTCACCGAGTGGGTGAGCGCGCCGACCGAGATCAGGTCGACGCCGGTCTCGGCAACTGCGCGCACCGAGTCGAGCGTGATGCCACCGGATGCCTCGGTGACCGCGCGATGATCGATCAGACGGACCGCCTCTCGCATCAGGGGCGGCAGCATGTTGTCGAGGAGAATCGCGTTGGCACCGCCCGCCAGCGCCTCCTGAACGTCGGTCAGCGTCTCGGCCTCGACTTCGATCGTCACGGTGTGGGGGAGGTGGTCCCGCAGACTCCGCAGCGCCTCGGCGAGCTGAACGCCGCGGAGGCGCAGCGCGG
>JBOGTX010000030.1:0-7841 GCA_050695695.1 Chloroflexota bacterium | reverse complement strand
GTCCTGGGTCGAAAGCGGGTTGCTGGCGCACAGATCGATCTCGGCGCCACCGGCCTGGAGGGCCAGCATCAAATTGGCGGTCTCGGTCGTCACGTGCAAGCAGGCGCCGACGCGCGCGCCGGCGAGTGGGCGCTCGGCCGCGAAGCGCTCGCGAATTTGACGAAGCACCGGCATCTGGGTGGCGGCCCATTCGATCCGAAGTCGCCCCCGCTGGGCCAGGCTCAGGTCCTTGACGTCATGCTTTGGCAGCGTTTTGGATGGCATGATCCAGGTCAACCTCCCTCGTGGCTTCAAGTTGGGTAAATGAAAGTAGCAGGCCCAGCCGTCGATCGATGTCTTCGCGACGAAGCTGATAGACGCGATTCACGCTGAACGACTCGCAAGCGTAGGACGCGACGACGCAACCGTGGAGCGCCGCCTGCCGGAGTGCATCCCAGCCGTGGGAGGGCGAGCTGGCAAGGCTTCCCACGAAGGCCCCGGCAAAGCAGTCTCCGGCGCCGGTCGGATCGCGAACGTCGTCGAGTGGAAAGGCCGGCACGGCAAAGTAACGATCTTTGGCAAAGATCGCGCAGCCGTACTCCCCTTTCTTCACAACCACCGCGCGCGGTCCGAGGTCGAGGACGCGACGCGCCGCCGCGCCAAGCTGACGGATCCCGGCGTACTGACGGAGCTCGGCCTCGTTGAGCATGACGAGATCGACCGAGCGCATCACCTCGGTGACGGCTTCTCGCTTCGACGAGATCCAGAAGTTCATCGTGTCCATCGCGGTGAGATTGGGGCGCTCGACCGCGTCGAGGACCTTCAACTGAAGCTCCGGATCGATGTTCGCCAGAAAGACGACCGGCGTGGATCGGAACTCGTTCGGAATTTTCGGGTCGAAGTGCGCGAACACATTGAGGTGGGTCGCGAGGGTCTCGGCGGTGTTCAGGTCGTCACCGTAGCGCCCGACCCAGCGGAACGTCTCGCCCGGCCGCTTCTCGAGTCCGAGGAGGTCGACGTGTCGGTCCCGCAGCATGCGCAGGCCATGCTCCGGAAAATCCTCGCCGACCACCGCGACCAGACGAATTGGCTCGATGTAAAGCGATGCCGCCAGGGAAAAATAGGTGGCTGAGCCACCAAGCGCGTCGGTGGCCTGCCCGGCCGGTGTCTCCACCGTGTCGAGCGCGACCGAGCCAACCACCAGAACACTCATGGTACCTTCCATCTTCTGTTACTGATCGCCGCGCGAAGTCGTGACGGCTAACGCGTCGGATCGCCGAAGGTCGTAGGGCGGTCGAATCACTCCTCTTTCGGTCACGATCGCCGAGACCAGGTCGCCCGGTGTGACGTCGAACGCGAGATTCAAGGCCGGCGAGTCGGCGGGTGCGATTTGGACGTTTCCGATCCGCCGGATCTCGTCCGGACTTCGTTCTTCGATCGGAATGGCATCGCCGTTGGGCACCCGCGCGTCGAAGGTCGACGTCGCCGCCACGACGTAGAACGGCAGGCGGTGGGCACGCGCCAGGACCGCCAGAGCGTAGGTTCCCACTTTGTTGACGGTGTCTCCGTTGGCGGCGATGCGGTCCGCGCCGACGAGAATAAGATCGACCTTGCGCTGGCGCATCAAGAAGCCAGCCATGCCGTCGGCAACGACAGTGTGCGGGATGCCGTCCTGAAGCAGCTCCCAGGCGGTCAGTCGGGCCCCTTGCAGGGCCGGCCTGGTCTCGTCCACCCAGACGTGAATCCGCTTGCCCTGGGCGTGGGCGGTCCGAATCACGCCGAGCGCTGTCCCGTGCTCGATCGTCGCTAGCGCGCCGGTGTTGCAGTGAGTGAGCACATTTGCCCCGAACGGTACCAGATCGGCGCCGTGCCGCCCGATCGCGTGATTCGCCAGCCGGTCCTGCTCCTGGAGTCGGTTGATTGCTTCCAGCACGCGGCGGCGACCGTCGACCAGATCGGTCGCCTGGAGGGTCGCCTGGAGAACCACTTCGAGCGCCCGCGAGAGATCGACCGCGGTGGGTCGGGTGCGCCGAAGAACGTCCGCCGCCCGTTCGAGATCCTCGGACCAGCGCGGCAGATCCGGGGCGCGACTTCGCGTCGCCACCAGGGCAAGGCCAAAGGCGGCGGTGATGCCAATCGCCGGCGCGCCGCGGACCTTCAGCGAGGAGATCGCCTCGGCCACCTCGTCGAGCGTCTCGCAATCGATGAAGGTCAGCGCGCCCGGCAGCCTGGTCTGATCGATCAGGCGGATCCGGTCGCCCAGCCATTCGACGGTCTTCATTCGTTCAGGTTGGCACAAAAAAACTTCCCTCGCATGAGAGAAGTCGTCTTGAGAACTTGCATCTCTCATCTCCCGGAGCGGGTTGCTCCGGCGGAATTAGCACCGCACCGAGGTCGGACCTTTCCACGCTCGGTCGGATGCTGGGCTTCTTCGGGCCAGTCCCTCCACCTCTCGGGATAAGAGCAGCACCCTATTCAATTTGGGTGGATTATATCACGGCGCCCAGACGGCCGACAACGGCTGGGTCGTCGGCTACTCACCGTATTCGATCAAACTGACGATCGGTGGCGGATCGACAAGATTCCGCCGGCCGTTCAGGTACCGGAGCTCGATCAAGAAGGCCAGGCCAACCACCTTCCCGCCCAGTTGCTCGACCAGATCGATCGTCGCGAGAACCGTGCCACCGGTCGCCAGCAGATCGTCGACGATCAGCACCCTCTGTCCCAATTGGATGGCATCGCGGTGCAGCTCGAGAGTGTTATGGCCATATTCGAGGTCGTACGAGACGCGAACCGCCTCGGCCGGCAGGCGACCGGTCTTGCGCACCGGCACGAATCCGGCGTCGAGCTTGTAGGCCAGTGGCGCGGCGAAAATGAAGCCGCGCGACTCCATCCCGACGACCACGTCGACGGCGATCGACTCGAACGGGGCGGCCAGACGATCCACGGCCTCTCGAAACGCGGTCGGGTCCTTGAGGAGGGTCGTGATGTCCTTGAAGAGAACGCCCGGCTTGGGAAAGTCGGGAACGTCCCGGATATAGCTGGCCAGGTCAGGTCCGTTCACGTTCTCCCCTCGCTCACGTCGTCACCAGGTTTAGCAGCTTCCCCGGTACGTAGACGACGTTGGCGATCGATGCCCCGTCGAGGTACCGTCGCACCCGGTCGCTGTTCCTCGCCAGATCTTCTACCGCCTGCCTGGTCGTATCGACCGGCACCGTCAGCTTATCGCGGACGCGTCCGTTGATCTGGACGACGACCGTCACCATTTCTTCCGCGACCAGGCTGGCTTCCCAGATCGGCCAGGCCTGCTGATGAACGCTGTAAGGCAGCCCGAGCCGGAACCACAGCTCCTCGCAGATGTACGGCGCGATCGGCGCCAGCATCAGGAGGAGCGCCTCGACCGCCTCGCGCCAGGCTGGCGTTCCCGCCGTCGCCCCATCGGCAAATCGCGCCAACGCGTTGGCCAGCTCCATCAGCGCCGCGATCATCGTGTTGAAGCGAAACTTCTCGACGTCGTCGGTCACCCGCCGAATCGTGCGGTGGGTCAGCCGGCGCAGCTCGCGCTCCGCGGCCTGGTCCGCCCCCTCGGGCCGGGACAGATCCCGGGTATCGAGAGTTAGCGACCACACCCGGTTGAGGAAGCGGTAAACCCCGTGAATGCCCCGATCGCTCCAGTCCCCACCCTGGTCCCAGGGGCCCAGGAACATCAGGTATGCGCGCACGGTGTCGGCACCCAGGGTGCTGACGAAGTCATCCGGATTGACCACGTTGCCGCGCGACTTCGACATCTTGAAGCCGCCGGAGACGACGATTCCCTGATTGAACAAGCGGGTGAACGGCTCGCCAAACGAGACCAGCCCCAGATCTCGCAGCGCCTTGACGAAGAATCGAGCGTACAACAGGTGCATCGTCGCGTGCTCGATCCCGCCGATGTACTGGTCCACCGGCATCCAGTAGTCGAGCTTTTCGGCGTTCCAGGCCCGGGTCCAATCGTGCGCGCTGCAATAACGCAGGAAATACCACGACGAATCGACAAAGGTATCCATGGTGTCGGTTTCGCGCTCGGCCGTCCCGCCGCACTCCGGGCAGGTAGTGCGGAAGAAGGTCTTCGAGAGCCGCAGTGGCGATTCGCCGGTTGGGCGAAACTCGACGTCGACCGGCAGGCGCACCGGCAATTGGTCCTCGGGAACCGGTTGGGCGCCGCACTTCTCGCAGTAAACGATCGGGATCGGCGCGCCCCAGTACCGCTGGCGGGACACCAGCCAGTCGCGCAAGCGATACTGCACTCTCCGCTCGCCGAGACCGTGCGATTGGACGTAGTCGGCGATCGCTTCCTTGCCCTGCCCGGCCGGCCTACCATCGAACTGGCCCGAATTGACCATCGTGCCTTCGCCAGTGTAGGCGCTGCTCAGTTGCTCGGCCGGCCAGCCGGGCGGGGCGATCACCACCTGGATCGGCAAGCCGAACTTCTCGGCGAACTCGAAGTCGCGCTGGTCGTGGGCCGGCACACCCATCACCGCGCCGGTGCCATAGGTCAGCAGGACGTAGTCAGCGATCCAGATCGGGACTCGCTCCTCGTTCAGCGGGTTGATCGCGTAGGAGCCGGTGAAGACGCCGGTCTTCTCGCGGCCAACTGCCAATCGCTCGATCTCGGTCTCGCGCTTCGCGTCCTCGACGTACTGCTGAACCGCCGACGCCTGCTCGGGCGTGGTCAGCTTCGGGACGAGCGGGTGCTCCGGCGCCAGGACCATGAACGTCACGCCGAAGATGGTGTCAGGCCGGGTGGTAAAGACCGGCAGCGCGTCACCCGGTTCGGTCTTGAAAATGATCTCGACCCCGGTGCTCTTGCCGATCCAGTTGGTCTGCATGACCTTGACCTTCTCGGGCCAATCGATCCCCTCGAAGCTCAAGAGCTCGTCGGCGTACCGGGTGATCCGAAAGAACCACTGCTCCAGGTTCTTCTTGGTGACTGGTGTTTCGCAGCGCTCGCAATGTCCTTCGACGACTTGCTCGTTCGCCAGGACAGTCTGGCAGGACGGGCACCAGTTCGCCGGCGCCAGGGTCTTGTAGGCCAGCCCCGCCTTGTAGAGCTGCAAGAACAGCCACTGGGTCCACCGGTAATAGGTTGGCAGGCAGGTCGCGAGCTCGCGCTTCCAGTCGAAACCGACGCCGGTCTGACGGAACTGCTCGCGCATCCGATGAATGTTCCGGATCGTCCAGATCGCCGGATGAATGCCACTCTTGATCGCGGCGTTCTCGGCCGGCAATCCGAACGCGTCGAAGCCAATCGGCTTCATCACGTTGAAGCCACGCATGCGCTTGTACCGGGCGTGTGCATCCGAGGGGGCGTAGTTATACCAGTGGCCGATGTGGAGGTCGCCGGAGGTGTAAGGGAACATGTCGAGGGCATACCACTTCGGGCGGTTACTCGTCTCGTCCGCGTGGTACAGCTCGTCCGCTTCCCACTGCGACTGCCACTTGCGCTCGATCGTCGGCGCGTCGTACTTTTCCGCCACTCGCCTCACCTCGTCCGATGCCTACCCCGCCCTGGCCACGAAAACGGCCTTTCGCCGGTTCGAGACGAAAGGCCAATCCAACCATATTTTACCAGGCACCTTGGCAGGTTTGCAAGCCTGTCGTGGTGTCGATACAATGCGTCGGAGGAGGCGGCTTGTCCCTGACACTGCTGATTGGGTTCGCGTCGGGTCTGCTGGCCGGCGTCGTGCTCGCGGTCCTGGACGGCCGCTTTGCCGGCCGCTTTGCCGCCTCGGCCGAGGCTTCCCCGGCGGCGGCCCGGCCCTCGCCGGTCCTGCTGGCGAGCCTTTTGCTGGGGACTGCCGTCCCGTTCGCGGTGCTGAGCCTTCACGAATCGCCGGGCCCCGGGGCGGTGTATCGTGGGGTGGTCGTCGCCGTGCTGGTCTGGATCGCGACCATCGACTGGCGCTGGCGCATCATTCCCAATCGATTGGTGTACCTGGCAACGGCGTGCGCCCTGGTGGCCAGCCCGATCGCCCGCCCCGGCCCGGCGCTGCTGGCCTACGCGTTGGCCCTCCTCGGCTGCTTCGTTGCCGGTGGCGTGTTTCTGCTCTTCTTCCTGCTGAGCCTGTTGATCTACCGTCGCGCTGGCGCGTTCGGCCTGGGTGACGTGAAGCTGGCCGCGTTCGTCGGCGCGGCGGTCGGATTTCCCGCGGCGCTCAGCGCGGTCGTCCTGGCGACGGTCGTCGGAGCGATTCTTGCGCTCGCCTGGGCGTTGGCGTCCGGAAGCCGAAAGACCGGCTTCCCCTATGGGCCGGCCATCGCCGCCGGCGCGATCCTCGCCATGCTGATCGCGCCCACCGGAGGGATTTTCTGACGTCGTTCGATCAGGCGCCGATCGAGCTCGACCGGCTGGTCCGGGGCGCGGCCGAGCTTGGGGTAACGCTCTCCCCGGAGCAGGTGGCCGAGTTCGGCGAATTCCAGCGCGCGCTTCTTGATTGGAACCAGCGCGCCAATCTTACGTCGATCACCGAGCCGGCGGACGTGCAGGTCAAACACTTCCTCGATTCGCTCACTGTGCTGACCGGCCTGCCGGAGGCGGTTCGGCTCGGCATGGGTCCAGCCGCGCTGCTCGACGTCGGGGCGGGCGCCGGGTTTCCCGGGCTTCCCCTGGCGATCGTCCGACCATTGCTCGACGTGACCTTGCTCGAGGCGACCCAGAAGAAGTGCCGGTTTTTGGAGCACATCGTCGCGGTCCTGGGCTTGCCCAACGTCGACGTTCTCGGTGGCCGCGCGGAGGAGCTGGCGCGCGAGCCGGCCCGCCGCGAGGCGTACGACGTCGTGGTGGCACGCGCGGTCGCATCGCTCGCCGCGCTGGCTGAGCTCTGTCTTCCGTTCGTCAAAATTGGCGGACGGATGATCGCTCCCAAGAAGGTTGGCATCGAATCGGAAGTCGCCGCGGCCGGCCGAGCGATCGGACTACTCGGTGGGCGGTTGGCCGTCCCGATCATCGTTCGCGTGCCGTTCCTCGACGAAGCGCGCCAACTGATCGTCGTCGAGAAGGTTCGGCCGACGCCGACCCGCTATCCGCGGCGCCCGGGCCTACCGGCGAAGCTGCCGCTCTGATCCCGCCTACGCCTGCTGCCGCCGCTCCGTCTTGTCGATCCAGCGCTGCTCTTCCTGGCGGACGAGCTCCGGATTCCGATGGCTCTTCATCACCCGGTAGGCTTGCAGTGGACCGTGGGGAAAGGGAACGTTGTCCTTGCTCGACTGTTTGGCATCCGCGATCATGTGGGCCATCTCGCCGGGCGTGAGCTGCTCGTCCGCGAGGCCATCGCGCTCGAGGAGGTTGATCAGGTCGCTCCAGGTCGAGGGATGGCCGCGCTCGAAGGCATCGCCCACGTCTCCTTCCTGATAGTCCCGGTACACTTTGCGCGCGGGCATTCAATTTACCTCTTCATTTGTCAACGTTCAGGCGCGCGGCAAGCCCGGTGACCCGCCCTAACCAGGGCCCTGTTGCCACGCGGCGTCCGCGTCCGGTGGCCGGATCCACGACCGGAGCGCCCAGATCACGCTGTCGCGGGCGTCCGGATCCTGATAAAGCTTGACGCCAAGCCAGGCGAAGGCGGCTACCGTGCCGACAATCGCCAGCCCTGTTCTCCAGTTCATCACAATTCGTTTCGCGACGCCGCGTCACGAAGATGGTCGGCGGTGCGCGCGGCGATCGCCGAGATCGTGAGCGCGGGATTGGCGGACCCCTGGGTCACCATGACGCTGCCGTCGCAGACGAAGAGATTCGGCACGTCCCAGCTTCGGCAGAACTGGTCGACGACCGAATCGCGAGGATCACTTCCCATGCGGCAGGTACCAACCAGATGGGCGTACCG
>JBOGTX010000029.1:0-3170 GCA_050695695.1 Chloroflexota bacterium | reverse complement strand
CTGTTCTACCAGCTCAAGGGGCTGAGCGAGGCCGAGGCCGATTCGCTCGTCGAGAAGCTTGCCCGCGATCCGGAGGTGATGCTTCGAACGCTCGCGGTCGAAGAGTTCGGCAGCGTCGACGCCGGAGGAAATCCCTGGACCTCAGCCCTGGCCGGCATGGTGAGCACCGGGCTGGGCGCGATGATCCCGGTTCTCCCCTTCTTTTTCGTCCACGGGATGACCGCGATCATCTGGGCGGCGATTATCTCGCTGATCGCCCACTTCGCGGTCGGCGCCGCCAAGTCGCTGTTCACCCTCCGCACCTGGTGGGCAGCCGGCCTGGAGATGACCGCCGCCGGCGTCATCGTCGGCGGCGCGACCTACGCCCTGGGGCTGGCGTTCAGCGCGGTCGGCTAGACCGGCGGCTACCGCGGCGCCAGTTTTGGCTGGGGCACGCGTGGGCGCTCGGTTGGATTCGGATGGTGGGGCGGACGCTCGGCGATCAGGCGCAGCGCGATCTCGATCGAGCGCTCCAACTGCGGGTCGGCGCCCCTGGCGTAGTCGTGCGGGGCGTTGTCGACCTCCACGTCCGGATCGGTGCCGTGGTTCTCGACCCCCCAACCGACGTCGTCGAAGAAGAACGAGAACTCGGGCTGGGTCGTGATTGTGCCGTCGGCCAGCGGATGCCGCGGCCAGATGCCAATCACGCCACCCCAGGTCCGCTTCCCGACCAGCGGACCCAGCTTCAAGAGCTTGAACGCGTGACTGAAGATGTCGCCATCAGATCCGGCGAGCTCGTTGGTCAGCGCCACGATCACTCCGCGCGGTGACTCGCTGGGATAGGGCACCGGCGCGCCCCAGCGCTGGAAGTCGTACCCCAGCCGGCGCCGCGCCAGCTTTTCGAGCAGCAGCCCCGAGACGTTGCCTCCCCCGTTGACCCGCACGTCGACGATCAGACCCTCGCGATCGTACTCGGCCAGGTAGGAACGGTGGAACTCGGCGAAGCCGTTCGATCCCATGTCGGGGATGTGAACGTAGCCGACCCGACCGCCGGTCGCGTCGTGGACCGCCCGGCGCTTGGCCTCGACCCAGTCGCGATAGCGCGCCGAACGCTCGTCGGAGAGCGCCTTGACCGTCACCGATCGAGGCGCCTCGTCTCCCCGGCGCACCGTCAGGACGACGTCGTTCCCGGCCTGGCTGACCAGCCGCTCGTTCGGCATCGCCGTCGCCCCGATCGGCTGGCCGTTGATCGCGAGCACAACGTCGCCCGGCTGAACATCGATGCCCGGCCGATTCAATGGCGAGGTGGTCCGCTCGTCCCAGGGATCGCCGCGGACGATTCGGCCGACCCGGTAGACTCGGGCCTCGCCGTCGTATTCCCAGTCGACCCCGAGGAAGCCCTGGCGGTACTCCGGCCCCTGGCGGTATTCACCGCCCATCTCGTAGGCGTGCGACGTTCCAAGCTCGCCCTGGAGCTCCCAGAGCAGGTCCGAGAACTCCGAGCGCGTCGTGACCCGATCCAGCAGCGGCAGATAGCGCCCCCGAACCTCGTCCCAATCGACGCCGGACAGGTCCTCGGTCCAGAACTGCTCGCGCTGAAGCCGCCACGCCTCGTGGAACATCTGCCGCCACTCGGCCCCCGGATCGATCGAGACCTTCACTCGACCGAGATCGATCCAGCCGGACTGGCGCCCGGATCGGTCGCCGTTGCCTTCCTTCGCGTCCGGCGGCTTCTCACCAGCCTTGATGACCCGAAGTCGATCGACCGACTGATAGAGCAGCGTCTTGTGGTCGCGGCCGATCCAGAAGTCGGAGATGCCGTCCACCAGCCGCTCTTGCTTCAGCGTCTCGAACGTGTAGGCTTCGAGAATGCCCCGGGCGCGGGGACGGTCCTCGAAGGGACTTTCATCCTGGGTGCCCTCGATCGGGGAGCTCAGGAACAAAGCCTTCCCGGACACTCCCTGGATCCGGTGATAGCGCCCCTCGGGGACCGGAAACGCCAGCACCCGATCGGCGAGCCCGTCCAGATCGATCTCGATCGCCGGGGGCTCGGCCGCCTCGGCGTTGCCGTTCGCCTTTGCCTTCGCTTCCGAGTCCTTGCCGGCGATCGGCTTTGGCCGGGGCACGAAGGGCGACGGCAGGTCCTTCCGCAGGGTGATCGCGTACGGCCGGGTTCCGCGCGGGAACGACAGGTCGAACTGGAGCGCGTCGTGGACCGGATCGAAGTCGCGGGCGCCGATGAAGTAAAGGTACTTGCCATCCGGATCGAACGACGGCCGCTCGTCCCAGAGCACCGGCCGCGTGGCGAAGCTCGTCTCGCCACCCTCGAGCCGGCAGAGCTTGATCGCGCAGGTTTGAGCGGTGTCCGGAAATCCGTAGGCGAGCCAGCGGCTGTCCGGCGACCAGCCGGTGCCGGCGATGCGGTTGAACCGGCTGCGATCTAGCTCGCGCAACGCTGGCTCTTCGCCCCTGAGATCGAGGAGCAGAAGCTGATTGCGGTGGTTGCCGATCGCCACCAGATCGTCGGTTGGCGCGACGTCGAGGCTCAAAGCGCGCCCGACGTCGAGATCGGAAAGGACGCGGGGCGGGACCGAGCCGTCGGCGGTCAGAATCACCACCGTCTCGCGGTCGGTGTCGTCGCTCGCCAGGGCGATCAGTCGCTTGCGATCATTCAGCCAGCAAAGCAAGCGGTAGCGAACTCCATCCGGCTCGCCGTGCTGGGAAACGCCGCCCTCCCAGTTGTCGAAGGTGAACGCCTTGCCCCGGGTGGTGATCGCGAGACCGGTTCCGTCAGGGCTCAGCGACGCGCTGTGCAAGAACCGGCTGGCCGACGCGAAGCGGCGGTTCCGCTGGGTGCGCGAGCTGACAAGCCGTACCGTCAACCGCCGTGGGTGGCGTTCGCTCGGATCGAGCAGGTAGAGATCGCCGCCGGCGTGGTAGACCAGGCGGCGGCCGTCCGAGCTCAGGCTCCGGGCGTAAAAGTCCTCGTGGTCGGTGTGACGGCGAAGCTCAGAGCCGTCGATCGCGCAGGAATACACGTTGCCGACGCCCTCGTGATCCGACAGGAAGAAGACGCGGTCCCCGATCCAGCAGGGACTGGCGAGGTTGCCGTCAAGCTTGATCAGCGGGCGGAAGACGCCATCGCCGCTCGGATCGATCCAGACCGTGCCGGCCGTGCCGCCACGGTAGCG